>JAYRLJ010000375.1:0-3022 GCA_041905305.1 Hylemonella sp.
CTGGTGCTGATGCTGATGACGGTCTCGCTGCTGCTCAAGCTCACGCTGATCACACTGCTGACGCGCCTGATGGGCGCCACGATGGGTGTGGCGCTGCGCACCGGCCTGTACTTGGCGCAGGCCGGCGAGTTCGGCTTCGTGCTGCTGTCGCTGAGCCATGAGAAGGGCCTGCTCGATGCGGCCCTGCTCAACCCGATCCTGGCATCGATGGTGCTGTCGATGCTCGCGACGCCTTTCGTCATCCTGTACAGCAACCGCATCGTCATGAAGCTGGTAGCCAGCGAATGGCTGCAGCAGTCACTGCAGATGACCAACATTGCGCGCAAGTCCATCAGCACCAGCAAGCACGTGATCATCTGCGGCTACGGTCGCTGCGGCCAGAATCTGGCGCGCATGCTCGAAGGCGAGAAGATCCCTTACATGGCGCTGGACCTCGACCCGGACCGCGTGCACCAGGCCGCCGCCGCCGGCAATGCGGTGGCCTTCGGCGACGCCGCCCGCCTGCAGGCCCTGATGGCCGCCGGCCTGAGCCGCGCCAGCGCTGTGGTCATCACCTACCTGGATGTGCCCGGCGCCCTCAAGGTCCTGGCCAATGTGCGCGCCCAGGCGCCGCATGTGCCGGTGATCGTGCGCACCCAGGACGATCATGCGCTGGACCGCCTGCGTGCTGCCGGTGCCACCGAGGTGGTGCCGGAGGCCATCGAGGGCTCGCTCATGCTGGCCAGCCATGCCCTGGCGCTGGTGGGCGTGCCGATGCGGCGCGTGATCCGCCTTGTGCAGGAGCAGCGCGATGCGCGCTACAACCTGCTGCGCGGCTACTTCCATGGTGCCGACGACGGCACCACGGACGACGGCGCACAGGAGCGGCTGGCCAGCATCACCCTGCCGGCCGGCGCCGCGGTGCTGGGCCGGCCCTTGCGCGACCTTGCCGATCTGCTGCCGACCTTGCAGGTGCTGAACCTGCGCCGGCACAACGGCAAGAACCACGCCCCGGCACCCGATCTGCTGCTGGAGGACGGCGACACCCTGGTGTTCTCGGGCCGGGCCGAGGATCTTGCGCTGGCCGAGGATCAGCTGCTCAAGGGCTAGCGGCCGGAACGTGCCTTACCATTTGCCCGCCAACGCTTTTCCAGAGAGGGGCCCATGCAGGACCGCAACATCAACGAATACCTCCGCAGTCACATCCGCACCGTGCCGAACTGGCCCGCCCCCGGCGTGCAGTTCCGCGACATCACGCCGCTGCTGCAGAACCCGAAAGTGTTCCGCGTGATGGTGGACGCCTTTGTGCACCGCTACATGGACGCCGGCATGCGCCCGGACGTGGTGGCCGGGCTCGACGCGCGCGGATTCATCCTCGGCTCCGTCATTGCCTATGAACTGGCCATCGGCTTTGTACCGATCCGCAAGAAAGGCAAGCTGCCTTTCACCACAGTAGAAGAAACCTACGAACTTGAGTACGGTAGTGCCACAGTGGAACTGCATGCCGATGCCGTGAAGCCAGGCGACAGGGTATTGCTGGTCGACGACCTGATTGCCACCGGGGGCACCATGATGGCCGGCAAGAAGTTGCTGGAGAAACTCGGCGCCCATGTGATGGAAGGCGCCGCCATCGTGGATCTGCCGGAGCTGGGCGGCTCGGAGAAGCTGCGCGCGGCGGGCTTGCCGCTTTTCACCTTGGTCGACTTCGCCGGCCATTGAGGCGACCGCGGCGTCAGATCAGGTCGCCATACTGGGTCTTGCTCAGGGCTGGATAGACCCGCGCTTCGTCGATCACTTCCGTGTCCTCGAAGCCGGCGCTGCCCACCGGGGCCATACCGATGGCAAGCGCTTGCCGCAGCGCCGCGACCTCGTCCGCACCGATCGGCTCGAAACGCGGCGGTAACGCCGCGCGGCTTTTGTCCGCGACACCTTCGGCCGTGTCCTTGCGTTGCCCACGGTTGCGCCAGTAGATGGCGCTCACCTGGAGGCCATGCCGCACCTTGACGGCATGGGCGATCTGTTGCTCGGTATCGCGCTGTACAGGCACCGACAGAGCCCCGCCTGGCAGCAGGTCGATCATCACGATGTAGTGGCGGCCCTGGGGCTCCAACGACAGCACCTTGAAGCTGTAATGGGCCGACAGCACCCCGGCCCGTGCCATGGCCTCACGCACCACGGCATACAACCGTTCGCGGCGCGCCATGCGCTTTTGCCGACGCACCGCGGCGTGGCTTTGCTGTTCCACTGCGGCCACTTCGGTCCCGCCCCTGGCAGGATGCCCAGGTTTGTCGTTCGGCTTCTTGTTAAACCAGTTCTCCAGCAAGGCCATGTCTGTCTCCCATGCATGCGCGGCCCGGTGCACCGAGTCGTGTCGGTTGGGGTCCTCGCTGCAGTTTAGTGGGGCGACTGGCCGTACACGGCAGCTACTTACTTGCCGATACAGAACTTGGAAAAAATAACGCCCAGCAGATCGTCGGAACTGAATTCGCCGGTGATCTCGTTCAGCGCGTTCTGACCCAGCCGGAGTTCTTCTGCCAACAGATCCAGCGCTTGGGCCTGGGCCGCCAGATGTGCGGTGGCCGTCTGCAGATGCTGCTCGACGCGCCGCAATGCCTGCACATGGCGTTCGCGTGCAATGTAGAGCCCTTCCGGCGCGGCCTGCCAGCCCACGATCTCCAGCAAGCGACGGCGCAAAGCATCGAGGCCGGCACCGGTTCGGGCCGACAGCGCCAGCCCGTCCGCTGGCACCGGCACGGCCGCGGCATCGCTCTTGTTCCAGATGTCCAGCACCGGTACCCGAGCCGGCAGCTTCTGCCGCAGCGTCTGCGCAATCTGCTCGTCGGCCTCGGCATAGTCCGCCTCGGCCATACGCGTCAGGTCGTGCAGAAACACCACGACATCGGCCGCCTCGATCTCGGCCCACGCGCGTGCGATGCCGATGCGCTCCACCTCATCCTCGCCGTCGCGCAAGCCAGCGGTATCGATCACGTGCAAAGGTACGCCTTCGATCTGGATCGTCTGCTGCACCTTGTCGCGCGTGGTG
>JAYRLJ010000376.1:0-3010 GCA_041905305.1 Hylemonella sp.
TGGTTCACGATGAAGTTCGTGTGGCCCCCGATCGCCAAGGCGCTCGACGAGCGGGCCCAGAAAATCGCCGACGGCCTTGCTGCCGCCGACAAGGCCAAGACCGAGCTCGCCGCCGCCAACAAGCGCGTCGAGGCCGAACTGGCCACGTCGCGCAACGAGACGGCCGCGCGTCTGGCGGATGCCGAGCGCCGTGCGCAAGGCATCATCGAAGAAGCCAAGGCCCGCGCCACCGAAGAAGGCAACAAGATCATCGCCGCTGCCAAGGCCGAGGCCGAGCAGCAGACCGCCAAGGCGCGTGAAGCCCTGCGTGAGCAGGTCGCCGCGCTGGCTGTCAAGGGCGCCGAGCAGATCCTGCGCAAGGAAGTCAATGCCGGTGTCCACGCTGATCTGCTCAATCGGCTGAAGACCGAGCTGTAAGGTGAACCATGGCTGAACTTGCCACCATTGCCCGCCCCTATGCCGAAGCCCTGTTCAAGGCCGCCCGCGCGGACCTGAACGGCGCTGCGGCCTGGGTGGAAGAACTGGCTGTCATCGCCGGCGATGCCGGCCTGCAGCAATTCGCCGCCAGCCCGAAGGTCACGACGAACCAGGTGTTCGATCTGATCAGCGGCATTGCCAAGACCGCGCTGCCGGATCAGGCCAAGAACTTCCTGCGCACCGTGATAGAAAACGGCCGTCTGAACGCCTTGCCGGAGATCGCTGCGCAGTTCCGTGCGCTCAAGAACGCGCAGGGTGGCTCGTCCGATGCCGTGGTGTACAGCGCGTTCCCGATCGATGGCGCTGCCCTGGCCGATCTGACCGCAACGCTGGAGAAGCGTTTCGGCCGCAAGCTCAACGTCAGCGTCGAGCTCGATGCCAACCTGATCGGCGGCATTCGCGTGGTGGTGGGTGACGAGGTGCTCGACACCTCCGTCAAAGCCCGTCTGGAACAAATGAAAGTGGCCCTCACGGCCTGAAGGCGCGAGCCTGGCTGTCGGCACAACTAAGGAAAGAAGGAAAGAGTCATGCAACTCAATCCCGCAGAAATCTCTGAACTGATCAAGAGCCGCATTGAGGGGCTGGCTACCAGCGCCGATATTCGCAACCAGGGCACCGTCGTGTCCGTGACCGATGGCATCTGCCGCATTCACGGCCTGTCCGATGTGATGCAGGGCGAGATGCTGGAATTCCCGGCCGGCAAGGATGGTCTGCCCACCTACGGTCTGGCCCTGAACCTCGAGCGCGACTCCGTCGGCGCCGTGATCTTGGGCGAATACGAGCACATCTCCGAAGGCGACACCGTCAAGTGCACGGGCCGCATTCTGGAAGTGCCGGTCGGCCCCGAGCTGATCGGCCGCGTGGTGAACGCCCTGGGCCAGCCGATCGACGGCAAGGGTCCGATCAACGCCAAGATGACCGACGTCATCGAGAAGGTCGCTCCGGGCGTGATCGCACGCCAGTCGGTGGACCAGCCGATGCAGTCCGGCCTGAAGTCGATCGACGCCATGGTGCCGGTCGGTCGCGGCCAGCGCGAGCTGATCATCGGTGACCGTCAGACCGGCAAGACCGCCGTGGCCATCGACGCCATCATCAACCAGAAGGGTCAGAACATGACCTGCGTTTACGTCGCCATCGGCCAGAAGGCCTCCAGCGTCAAGAACGTGGTGCGTGCTCTGGAACAGGCCGGTGCGATGGAGTACACCATCGTCGTGGCTGCCACCGCTTCCGAATCCGCTGCCATGCAGTACGTGTCGGCCTACTCCGGCTGTACCATGGGCGAGTACTTCCGCGACCGCGGCCAGGACGCCCTGATCGTCTATGACGACCTGTCCAAGCAGGCCGTGGCCTACCGTCAGGTGTCGCTGCTGCTGCGCCGCCCGCCGGGCCGCGAAGCCTTCCCCGGCGACGTGTTCTATCTCCACAGCCGTCTGCTGGAGCGTGCCGCCCGCGTGAACGCCGACTACGTCGAAGCCTTCACCAAGGGTGAAGTCAAGGGCAAGACGGGTTCTTTGACCGCACTGCCGATCATCGAAACGCAAGCCGGCGACGTGTCCGCCTTCGTGCCGACCAACGTGATCTCGATCACCGACGGCCAGATCTTCCTGGAAACCAGCCTGTTCAACGCCGGCATCCGCCCCGCCATCAACGCCGGTATCTCGGTGTCGCGCGTCGGTGGTGCTGCCCAGACCAAGCTGATCAAGGGCCTGTCCGGCGGTATCCGTACCGACCTGGCGCAGTACCGTGAACTGGCTGCCTTCGCGCAGTTCGCTTCCGACCTGGACGAAGCCACCCGCAAGCAGCTCGACCGCGGCGCCCGCGTGACCGAACTGCTCAAGCAGCCGCAGTACAGCCCGCTGCCCATCAGTCTGATGGCCGCCTCGCTGTTCGCAGTGAACAAGGGTTTCCTGGACGACGTCGAAGTCAAGAAGGTGCTGCCTTTCGAGCACGGCCTGCACGGCTACCTGAAGGACAAGCACGCTGCGCTGCTGGCCAAGCTGGAAGCCGCCAAGGCCATGGACAAGGACGCCGAAGCCGAACTGACCGCCGCCATTGGCGCGTTCAAGAAGACCTTCGCCTGATTCCGGACCTGAACACGCAAGGAGCCACGCATGGCAGCAGGTAAGGAAATTCGCGGCAAGATCAAATCGGTGGAGAACACCAAGAAGATCACCAAGGCCATGGAGATGGTGGCCGCATCCAAGATGCGCAAGGCGCAGCAGCGGATGCACGCCGCCCGTCCGTACAGCGAGAAGGTGCGCAACATCGCCGCCAACCTTGGCAAGGCCAACCCGGAGTATGTGCATCCGTTCATGCAGGTGAACGATGCCAAGGCTGCCGGTGTGATTGTCGTGACCACCGACAAAGGTCTGTGCGGCGGTTTGAACACCAACGTGCTGCGCGGCGTGACGGGCAAACTGCGTGAGCTGCAGGCTGAGGGTGTTTCCGCCCAGGCGGTGGCGATCGGCAACAAGGGCCTGGGTTTTCTCAACCGCATCGGCGCCAAGGTGGTGTCGCATGTGACCCTGCTCGG
>JAYRLJ010000377.1:0-2998 GCA_041905305.1 Hylemonella sp.
CAATTGGTATTGCAGGCAGGTGCCATGGCCAGTGGTGGCGAGGTCTTCGTGCTGGACATGGGGGAGCCAGTGCGGATCATGGAGTTGGCGCAGCGCATGATAGAGCTGTCCGGCCTGAAGGTTCGCGACGCTGCACATCCGGAGGGCGACATCGAGATCGTGGTCACGGGCCTGAGGCCCGGTGAGAAGCTGTATGAGGAACTGCTGATTGGGGACGATCCGGTCGCCACGGCCCATCCACGCATCATGAAAGCGCATGAGGTCTGCATGACTTGGGACGCGCTGCAAGTCCAACTCGATGCTTTGGAGCGAGCGGCAGCGGCGGGGGATGTCGACGGAATCAAGTCTGTCCTGCGCGACTGTGTGCACGGCTATGCCGAGGCGGCAGCGCCGTCGGATTGATGTGCGGATGCGGCACAATTCGCCCCAGATTATCTGTGCAGACCGACCATGAACGACCGCAACCCCATCCAGCCGCGCGACAAGGCCGAAATCCTCGCCCAGGCCCTGCCCTACATCCGCAAGTTCCATGGCAAGACCATGGTCATCAAGTATGGCGGCAATGCCATGACCGATCCGGCGCTGCAGGCTGCCTTTGCCGAGGACGTGGTGCTGCTCAAGCTGGTGGGTATCAACCCGGTGGTGGTGCACGGCGGCGGGCCGCAGATTGAGACGGCGCTCAACCGCCTGGGCAAGAAGGGCCAGTTCATCCAGGGTATGCGGGTGACCGATGCCGAGACCATGGAGGTGGTGGAGTGGGTGCTGGCCGGCGAGGTGCAGCAGGACATCGTGGGCCTGATCAACCAGGCGGGGGGTAAGGCCGTCGGCCTGACCGGGCGCGATGGTGGCCTGATCCGGGCGCGCAAACTCAAGATGGTCGACGCCAATGACCCGAGCAAGGAGCACGACGTCGGCCAAGTGGGCGACATCGTGGCCATCGATCCGTCCGTGGTCAAGGCCTTGCAGGACGACCAGTTCATTCCGGTGGTCAGCCCGATCGGCTTTGGGGAGCGCAACGAGAGCTACAACATCAATGCCGACGTGGTGGCGGCCAAGCTGGCGACCGTGCTGCAGGCTGAAAAACTGCTGATGCTGACCAACATTCCGGGCGTGCTGGACAAGCAAGGCCAGCTGCTGACGGAACTGACGATGAAACGCATTGATGAGCTGGTGGCCGATGGCACCATTTCCGGCGGCATGCTTCCCAAGATTGCCGGCGCGCTGGACGCCGCCAAGAGCGGTGTGAACGCGGTGCACATCATCGACGGTCGGGTGCCGCATGCCATGCTGCTGGAGATCCTGACCGAACAGGCCTACGGCACGATGATCCGCTCCCATTGAGCGTGGACGCGGGAGGCGGCCAGTCGAGGAAAACCCTGATCGGCGCTGTGCGAGAATCAAAAAAACGGATAGCCAAGCACCATGTCTGACGTCGAAAACACCGCCCCCTCCACGCCCGCCGAGAGCGAGGCCGCCGCGCCGGTGCGCAAGCGGCCCAAGCCGGGTGAGCGCCGCGTACAGATTTTGCAGGCATTGGCCACCATGTTGGAGCAGCCCGGTGCCGAGCGCATCACCACCGCGGCGCTGGCGGCCAAGCTGGAGGTGAGCGAAGCCGCGCTGTACCGGCATTTCGCCAGCAAGGCGCAGATGTTCGAGGGCTTGATCGAGTTCATCGAGCAGACGGTGTTCTCCCTGGTCAACCAGATCACCGAGCGCGAGGCTGGCGCCAATGACGCGGCCGCCGGCGTGCGGCAGGCAGGCAAGATCGTCACCATGTTGGTGCAGTTCGCCGAGAAGAACCCCGGCATGACCCGCGTCATGGTCGGCGACGCGCTGGTGTTCGAGAACGAGCGCCTGCAGCAGCGCATGAACCAGTTTTTCGACAAGATCGAAGCCACCCTGAAGCAGTGCCTGCGTGAAGGCCTCCAGCCTGGCTCGGCCACGCCCAGTGTGGATGCCCAGGTGGGTGCCTCGGTGCTCACGGCCTTTGTCGTCGGCCGACTGCAGCGGTTTGCCCGCTCCGGTTTCCGGCGCCTGCCGTCCGAGCACCTGGAGGCCAGCTTGGCACAGATGCTCTGACTTGCTATTGATTACGTAGCTGATGGCGCCTGTCCCGCAAGGGTTGGCGCCATTTTTCATTCCTATTCAAGAAGACAGGAGACGCTCATGAAACTCGTTCGCTATGGCCAGTCCGGCAAGGAAAAGCCAGGCCTGATCGATGACCAAGGCAAGCTGCGCGACCTCAGCGGCGTGGTGCCCGACCTCGGCCCCAGTCAGCTGGGCGACGCCGCCTTAGCCAAGCTGCGCCGGCTCAAGTCGGAGGCACTGCCATTGGTGCGTGGCAAGCCGCGCATGGGGTGCCCGGTGGCCGGCATTGGCAAGTTCATCGCCATCGGCCTGAACTACCGCGACCATGCGGCCGAGGCCGGCATGCCGATCCCCAAGGAGCCCATCGTCTTCACCAAGGCCATCAGCTGCATCCAGGGGCCGGATGACGATGTCATGCTGCCCAAGGGGTCGGTCAAGGGCGACTGGGAGGTGGAACTGGGCGTGGTGATCGGCAAACAGGCGCGCCACGTGTCGCAGAAGGCGGCGCTCGACCACGTGGCCGGCTACGTGCTGGCCAACGATGTCAGCGAACGCGCCTTTCAGCTGGAGCGCGGCGGCCAGTGGGACAAGGGCAAGGGTTGTGACACTTTCGGGCCCTTGGGTCCCTGGCTGGTCACGCGCGACGAGATCCCGAACCCGCAAAAGTTGGCGATGTGGCTCGACCTCAATGGCCAGCGCGTGCAGACCGGCAATACCAAGACCATGATCTTCAGTGTGGCCAAGATCATCAGCCACCTGAGCCAGTACATGACGCTGATGCCGGGCGACGTGGTGATCACCGGTACGCCGCCCGGGGTGGGCATGGGCATGAAACCCCAGCGCTTCCTCAAGAAAGGTGACGTCATGACGCTCGGCATCGAAGGGTTGGGCACGCAGACGCAGCGGGTGG
>JAYRLJ010000378.1:0-2995 GCA_041905305.1 Hylemonella sp.
GCCGCGGGGTGGGCGCTGGGCCCGGGGGGCGTTTGAGCCCCGGCAGCGCCTCGCGGGCCACGTGCCATGCCGGTGGAGGTCCCGCTCCAGCGAAGGGTTAGGCCTCGTTGCTCACGTGACGACCGCATTGAGGATGAGGCACAAGACTGGCGGCGCCAGAGCGATGGCCCAGGACATGACGCGGTACCGAGGAGCGGGAACCTTGCGCCTGGCGTCAGCGATGCTGACCGCCCACAGCACCGGGGCGCTGAAGATGAGCGCGGGTAGCGCAAGCAGGCCAACGAACGAGCCGTGGCCACTGGTTGCCACGAACACGACAGCATAGGCGGCGACCTGCGCGACGACAGGTGTGTTGCCGCCGACCGAATTCTGACCACCCGTGCCGACTGAACTTTGACCAGGGGCGGGTGGCAGTCGCGGGGACTGCCGTCTGTGGATAAGTCTATTCGCTGAGTGGGTTGGAGCCCTCCTGGTTGGGGTCTGTTGGGGCGCTGCGGCGGGCCTGCTCGCGCGCCCGGATCCGGGTCTTGGCGGTGGCCGAGGAGTGCCGGAAGCGGTAGGACTCGTTGCCCGTCTCGATGATGTGGCAGTGGTGGGTGAGGCGGTCGAGCAGCGCGGTGGTCATCTTCGCGTCGCCGAAGACGGCGGCCCACTCGCCGAAGGTCAGGTTGGTGGTGATCATCACGCTGGTGCGCTCGTAGAGCTTGCTGAGTAGGTGGAAGAGCAAGGCGCCGCCGGCCTGGCTGAACGGCAGGTAGCCGAGTTCGTCCAGGATCACCAGGTCCATGTGCATCAGCGTGGCGCCGATGCGTCCTGCACGGCCCTCGGCCTTCTCGCGCTCCAGCGCGTTGACCAGGTCGACGGTGGAGTAGAAGCGCACGCGCTTGCCGCGCCGGGTGATGCCGGCCACACCGATGGCCGTGCTCAGGTGGGTCTTGCCCGTGCCCGGCCCGCCGATGAACACCGCGTTGTGCGCCACCTCGGTGAACGCCATCTCGGCCAGTTGCTCGACCAGGTTGCGGTCCACGCGCGAGGACTCGAAGTCGAAGCTGGCCAGGTCGCGGTGCACGGGGAACTTCGCTGCTCCCATCTGGTAGTTCACCGAGCGCATCGCCCGGTCCACGCCCTCGGCCCGCAGCAGGTGCTCGACCAGCCAGCGGCCGCCGTCGACGGCACCCAGTCCGCCCTGTTCCTGCAGATCGCCCCAGGCAGCTGCCATGCCGTACAGGCGCAGCGCCTTCAACTCGGCCACCACGTCGCGCTGTGCTTCAGACATGGTGGTCCTCCTGGGCGGCATGGTCGGCACGCAGGCTGTCGTAACGCGCGGCGTCCGCCTTGGGCGGCTCGCTGAGCGTCAGGGCAGTCTCCACCTTCTCGGGTTCGGGGGCCGCATTGAGCCGCGCCAGCACGTTGAGCACGTGTTCTGCGCTGACCGCACCGGTCTCCAGCACCAGGCTGACGGCCACCAGCACGGCTTCCAACCCAGCCGTAGGCACGGCCGCCAGCACCTGAGCCATCACCCGGTCGCCACCGGGGCGACGCATCAGCGCACGCTGCAGCGCGATCAGCGGCTCGGGCATGTCGGCGAAGGGCGCGCCGTTGCGAAGCACGCCCGGCTTGCGCTGCACCAGCGGGATGTAGTGCGTCCAGTCGTAGCGCGTCTGGCCCCGGTCGCTCAACCGCTCGTGGTCAGCCTGGACCTTGTCGTCGGCCACGACCACCACCCGGCCCGGGTACAGCCGGGTGCTCACCTGCTGGCCCGCCAGCTCGCACGGCACCGAGTAGCGGTTGCGCGCCACCGACACCAGGCAGGTGCTCGACACCCGCGCCGGGTTCTCCACGTAGCCGTCGAACGGCTCGGGCATGGGCATGAGGTGCGGCTGCTCCAGCTCCAGCATCTCCGCCACGCTGAACTGCTGGTGCTCGGGGTGGCGCAGGTCCGCCCACAGCGACCGGCACCGCTCGCCCAGCCACACGTTCAACTCCACGAACGAGCCGAAGCGCCGCTCACCGGCCTCGATCCAGATGCGCCGGCGGCTGTCCTGCACGTTCTTCTCCACCACCCCCTTCTCCCAGCCCGAGGCCACGTTGCAGAAGTCCGGGTCGAACAGGTAGTGGTTGCACATCACCGCGAAGCGCGCGTTGACGATGCGGCCCTTGCCCTTCTTGACCTTGTCCACCGCGGTCTTCATGTTGTCGTAGATGCCCCGGCGCGGGATCCCGCCCAGCGCGGTGAACGCGCGGGTGTGCGCGTCGAACAGCATCTCGTGGCCCTGGCTCGGGTAGGCCGTCAGCCAGAACGCGCGCGAAGCGCACAGCTTCAGGTGCGCCACCTGCACCCGGTAGTAGATGCCGCCCACCACCAGCCCTTCCTCGCTCCAGTCGAACTGGAACGCGTCGCCCAGCTCGAACTTCAGCGGCACAAACGCAGTGGTCAGCACCGCCTGCCCCTCGCCCTGGCGCCAGGCACGGATGAAGTCGGTCAGCCGGCTGTAGCCGCCGTCGTAGCCCTGCGCCTGGATCAGCGACAGCAGCGCCCGGGCGCTGCGCCGTTCGTGCCGGGGTCGGTGGGCGTCGGTCTTCAACGCCTGCGTGATGGCATCGACGAACGGGGTGAGCTTGTTCGGCGCGCTGCGCCGCCGGTACTTCGGCTGCGCCTCGGCCGGCGCCTTCAGCCACTTCTTGATCGTGTTGCGTGACAGGCTCGTGCGCCTGGCGATCTCACTGATCGACTTGCCCTCGCGCTCTCGCAGCGAGCGGATCTTGCCCTTTAAGGCCATGGTGATCACCGTCCAGAACCCCTGCCACAAAAAGCAGCAGGGTAGGTCTCTCACCCTGGTCAGTTTTCAATCGGCACTACACGGGTTTGCTGGTCAGAATTCGGTCGGCGGCAACACAGCTTGGGGATCTTGAGCTCGACGCTGCCGGCTCGGGTGTCCCAGGCGCGGTCTCGATAGCCATTGCGGCTGTTCAACCGCTCGGGATTCTTTTCGTC
>JAYRLJ010000379.1:0-2980 GCA_041905305.1 Hylemonella sp.
CGGGAAGGCCGCGCGCAAGGCGGCAAACAGGTTGGCATTGGCTTGTGACATGACGCAGCTCAGGTCTCGGAGGTTGAAAAATTGCTCGCCCGCTTTTCCAGGAAGGCGCTGATGCCTTCGCGGTGTTCCGGGCTGCCGGCGTAGGCATAGGCCTGCGCCAGCAGATTTGCTATGGATTCAGGAGCGTCTGGCGCTCGTCCATCAAGGGCTGAAGGCAGATTCAATGCCCGAAGGGTTTGCTTGTTCAGGCGCGCTGCCTGTGGCGCCAGGCTGGCGATGCGCGCGGCCGCCGTCGCAGCCGCCGCGGCGCCCTCGCCCACGGCCACCACGCGGTTCAGAAAGCCGCGCTGCAGCATCTGCTCAGCCGTCAGCACGGCCGCTTCCAGCAGCATCTCGCGCGCCGTCAGGGCACCAGCCTCACGCAGCACCAGCGCGGCCTCGCGCGGCGCCATCGGGAAACCGAGCTTGGCAATCGGCGCACCGAAACGCGCACCGACTTCGGCGATGCGGATGTCGCAGCAGCTGGCAATCTCCACCCCGGCACCCATGCAGTTGCCCTCGATCTGCGCCACGATCGGCACATCACAGTCCAGCATGGCCTGCAGGCCGCCCCAGACGTCGTTGTCGTGGAAGTCGCGCAGGCTGCCTTCGCTGAAACGGAACTCGGGGTACTCGGAGATGTCACCACCGGCACAGAAATGTCCACCCTCGCCACTGACCACGATGCAACGCAGCGCCGCGTCACCTTGCAACGCATGAAACACGGCGCGCAACTCGCGCCACATGGCGCGCGACATGGCGTTGAACTTGCCCGGGTGACTCAGGATCACCCGGGCCTGTGCGCCCTGCCGTTCGGTACGGATGTGGCCACTCATGGAGCGGAACGGCTTCGAAACTGCCTCAGTCCAGCTTGGCGCCAGAGAGCTTGACCACCTGGGCCCAGCGCTTGACTTCGGCGCTGACGAACTGGCCGAACTGCTGCGGCGTCAGGTTGCCGAACTCGGCGCCCTGGTTGGCCCAAACGGCCTTGGCTTCCTCGGTCAGCGCGGCCTTGCGGATCTCGTCCACCGCACGTGCCTGTACGTCGGCCGGCGTGCCCTTGGGCGCCCAGATGCCGTACCAAGTGGTCACGGTGTAGTCCGGCAGACCGAGTTCTGCGGCGCACGGCACATCCGGGAACGCCGGGTTGCGCTTAGGCCCCGAAACCATCAGCGCCTTGATACGGCCGCCCTTGATGTGCGAGGCCGAAGACCCCAAGCCGTCGAACATCATGTCCACGTTGCCGGCAATCAGGTCCTGCAGCGCCGGACCAGCGCCGCGATAGGGAATGTGGGTGATGAAGGTCTTGGTCTGCTGCTTGAACAGCTCGCCCGCCAAGTGATGCGAAGTGCCGCTGCCGGCCGAGCCGTAGTTGAGCTTGGCGGGGTTCTGGCGCACATGGGCCAGGAAGGCCTTGAAGTCGCCCGGCACCTTCTTCGGATTCACCACCAGCACCTGCGGCACGTTGGCCACCAGCGCCAACGGCACGAAATCCTTCTCAATGTCGTAGTCCAGCTTGGGGTACATCGAGGGCGCGATCGCATGGTGCACCGCGCCCATGAACAGCGTGTAGCCGTCGGGGGCGGCCTTGGCGGCAATGCTGGCACCCAACGTGCCACCGGCGCCGCCGCGGTTGTCGATCACCAGCTGCTTGCCCGTCAGCTTGGAGAACTGGGCCGACAAGGGACGGGCGAAGGCGTCGGTGCCGCCGCCGGCCGGGAACGGCACGATCAGCGTCACCGGCTTGGTCGGCCAGCCGGACTGGGCATGCCCGGCCAGGGCCGTGCCGGCCAGGCCGGCAGCGGCCAGGCGCAGCACATCGCGGCGGCTGGAAGAAATGCGATCGATCTTGTTCATGTCTGTCTCCTCTGGTTGTAATGAAAGGCCCCGTACGCTCAGGCCGTCAGCTTGGCGACCTCCGCCGACACAGGTATTTTGCCCTGCGCTAATTGGCTGCGGTGCTTGTCCAGGCGCTTGAGGTCGTACAGGTAATTGACCATCATGCCGTAGGACTGCTTCCACCCCTTGGGCGAGGGATCACCCGCCCAGTTGATGCGTTCCACGCGCGCGCCGTTGCCCAGGTGGAAGCGCGCCACCGGATCGGCCGGCTTGCCGTCCTGCAGCTCCTGCCCCAGGTAGTAGGCCGCACACTGTTGCAGCCAATGGCTCAAGGGTGCCTTCGCATCCAGCTCACGGGCGTGGTCGGCCGCGGCCAGCAGCGCCTCGGCGCTCAGGGTGTCGACGCCCAGCGCACGGGCGAGTGTCTGGCGCTGCGCGCGCTCCAGCCCGGCCACCGCCGCCTCGGCGTGGCGCGCCAGCCAGGCGCGGAAGCCCGGGATCGGCGACAGCGTGACAAAGGTCCTGAGCTTGGGGAACTCGGCACGCAGCGTCTCGACCACGCGCTTGATCAGCGAATCGCCGAAACTCACGCCACGCAGACCGGTCTGGGTGTTGCTGATGGAATAGAAGATGGCTGTCGTGGCCTTGCTCAGGTCGGAGGCCGCGGCGGTTTCGTCCAGCAGCGGCGCGATGCTGCCCGGCATCTCACCCAGCAGGGCGACCTCGACGAAGATCAGCGGCTCGTCCGGCAGCCGCGGATGGAAGAAGCCGTAGCAGCGACGATCGGAATCGAGCCGGTTCTTCAGGTCGGCCCAGCTGCGGATATCGTGCACCGCCTCGTACTTGATGAGCTTTTCGATCAGCGAGGCCGGCGAATCCCAGCTCATGCGTCGCAGTTCCAGAAAACCGACGTCGAACCAGGTGGAAAACAGGTTTTCGAGTTCGGCATCCAGCGCCAGCAGGCGCTTCTCGCCTTTCAGATGGCCCAGCAACTCCGCGCGCAGATCCAGCAGGAAGCGCATGCCCTCGGGAAACGCGGAAAAACGCTGCAGCAGCCGCGTGCGCGGCGATATCAGGGCTTTGCGCAGGCGGATCTCGGCCT
>JAYRLJ010000023.1:0-17299 GCA_041905305.1 Hylemonella sp.
GTATCTATGCGCGTGCCTTCCTGGAAGGCCGCATCACGGAAGAGCAACTGCTGAACTTCCGCCAGGAAGTGGACGGCAAGGGCCTGTCCAGCTACCCGCACCCCAAGCTGATGCCCGAGTTCTGGCAGTTCCCGACCGTCTCCATGGGCCTGGGCCCGCTGATGGCCATCTACCAGGCGCGCTTCCTCAAGTACCTGCATGCGCGCGGCATCGCCAACACCGAGAACCGCAAGGTCTGGGTGTTCTGCGGCGACGGTGAGATGGACGAGGTGGAAAGCCTGGGCGCCATCAGCCTGGCGGCACGCGAGAAGCTCGACAACCTGATCTTCGTCATCAACTGCAACCTGCAGCGCCT
This sequence comes from Hylemonella sp., assembly GCA_041905305.1. Classification (GTDB taxonomy): domain Bacteria; phylum Pseudomonadota; class Gammaproteobacteria; order Burkholderiales; family Burkholderiaceae_C; genus Hylemonella. The sequence continues at coordinate 356 of JAYRLJ010000023.1, forward strand.
GGACGGTCCGGTGCGCGGCAACGGCAAGATCATCCAGGAGCTCGAAGGCGAGTTCCGCGGTTCGGGCTGGAACGTGATCAAGCTGATCTGGGGCAAGGGCTGGGACGACCTGCTGGCGCGCGACAAGGACGGCGCGCTGCGCAAGATCATGATGGAGTGCAACGACGGCGACTACCAGGCCTTCAAGGCCAACGACGGCGCCTACGTGCGCAAGCATTTCTTCGGCCGCGACCCGCGCACGCTGGAGATGGTGGCCCACATGAGCGACGACGAGATCTGGAACCTGCGCCGCGGCGGCCACGACTCGCAGAAGGTCTACGCTGCCTTCCACGCCGCCAACGAACACAAGGGCCAGCCCACCGTGCTGCTGGTCAAGACCGTCAAGGGCTTCGGCATGGGCAAGATCGGTGAGGGCAAGAACACCGTGCACCAGACCAAGAAGCTTTCGGACGAGGACGTGAAGGCCTTCCGTGACCGCTTCAACATCCCGATTCCGGACAGCCAGATCGCCGAGCTGCCGTTCTACAAGCCGGCCGACGATACGCCGGAGATGAAGTACCTGCATGAGCGCCGCAAGGCGCTGGGCGGCTACCTGCCGCACCGCCGCACCAAGGCCGACGAGAGCTTCACCGTGCCCTCGCTCGACACCTTCAAGGCCATCCTGGAACCCTCGCAGGAAGGCCGCGAGATTTCCACCACCCAGGCCTATGTGCGCTTCCTGACGCAGCTGCTGCGCGACCAGGCGCTCGGCCCGCGCGTGGTGCCGATCCTGGTGGACGAGGCGCGTACCTTCGGCATGGAAGGCCTGTTCCGCCAGGTCGGCATCTACAACCCGGCAGGCCAGCAGTACACCCCGGTCGACAAGGACCAGGTGATGTACTACAAGGAAGACAAGGCCGGCCAGATCCTGCAGGAAGGCATCAACGAGGCTGGCGGCATGAGCAGCTGGATCGCTGCGGCCACCAGCTACAGCACGAGCAACCGGATCATGATCCCGTTCTACGTGTACTACTCGATGTTCGGCTTCCAGCGTATCGGCGACCTGGCGTGGGCTGCCGGCGACATGCAGGCGCGCGGTTTCCTGCTGGGCGGCACCTCCGGGCGCACCACGCTCAACGGCGAGGGCCTGCAGCACGAGGACGGCCACAGCCACATCCTGGCCGGCACCATCCCGAACTGCGTGAGCTACGACCCGACCTTCGCGCACGAAGTGGCGGTGATCATGCAGCACGGCCTCAAGCGCATGGTGGAGAAGCAGGAGAACGTCTTCTACTACATCACCCTGCTGAACGAGAACTACGCCATGCCTGGCCTCAAGCCCGGTACCGAAGAGCAGATCATCAAGGGCATGTACCTGCTGGAAGAAGGCGCCAAGAAGACGCCGCGCGTCAACCTGCTGGGCTCGGGCACCATCCTGCGCGAGTCGATGGCGGCCAAGCAGTTGCTGGAAGCCGAGTGGGGCGTGGCCGCCAACGTCTGGAGCTGCCCGAGCTTCAACGAGCTGGCGCGCGACGGCCAGGACTGCGAGCGCTGGAACCTGTTGCATCCGACTGAGACGCCGCGCGTGCCCTTCGTGGCCCAGCAGCTGGACAAGCACAGCGGCCCGGTGGTGGCATCGACCGACTACATGAAGTCCTACGCCGACCAGATCCGTCCCTTCCTGCCGAAGGGCCGTACCTACAAGGTGCTGGGCACCGACGGCTTCGGCCGCAGCGACTTCCGCAGCAAGCTGCGCGAGCACTTCGAGGTGAACCGCCACTACATCGTCGTGGCGGCGCTCAAGGCGCTGAGCGAAGAGGGCAGCGTGCCGGCCGCCAAGGTGGCCGAGGCGATTGCCAAGTACGGCATCAAGGCTGACAAAGTAAATCCCCTTTACGCCTGAGCGTAAAACGGGATTCACTTTGCAGCGAAGACTCATGTTGCGCAGCAATGTGTGATGTCGAAGCTACAAGGTCATCCCGCGCCCTAACAAGGAACCAACATGGCAATGCAAGAAGTCAAAGTGCCGGACATCGGCGATTTCGCCGAAGTGGCGGTGATCGAGCTGCTGGTCAAGCCGGGAGACACCGTCAAGGCCGAGCAGTCGCTCATCACGGTCGAGTCCGACAAGGCCTCGATGGAAATCCCCTCCAGCCACGCTGGCGTGGTGAAGGAGCTCAAGGTCAAGATCGGCGACAAGGTGGCCGAAGGCTCCGTGGTGCTGGTGCTGGAAACCGCCGGCGCCGAGGCCGCTGCGGCCCCTGCGCCCGCACCGGCAGCAGCACCCGCTGCGCCGGCAGCGGCCCCGATAGCTGCACCGGCGGCACCTGTCCCGGCCGCCGTCAGTGCGCCGGCCGCCTCTGCTGCCGTGCCGGCCCATGTGCCGACAGCGCCCTCCGGCAAGTTGCCGCATGCCTCGCCCTCGGTGCGCAAGTTTGCACGCGAGCTGGGTGTGCCGCTGGCCGAGGTCAAGGGCACCGGCCACAAGGGCCGCATCACTGACGAGGACATCAAGAACTTCACCAAGGCCGTGATGAGCGGCGGCGCGCGCACCCAGGCCATGGGCGCGGCACCCGCCGGCGGTGATGGCGCCGCCCTGGGCCTGCTGCCGTGGCCGAAGGTGGACTTTGCCAAGTTCGGCGAGGTCGAGCGCAAGGACCTCTCGCGCATCAAGAAGATCAGCGGTGCCAACCTGCACCGCAACTGGGTCATGATCCCGCATGTCACCCACAATGAAAACGCGGATGTGACGGAACTGGAAGCGCTGCGTATCCAGCTCAACAAGGAGCACGAAAAGGCGGGTGTCAAGTTCACCATGCTGGCCTTCCTGATCAAGGCCTGCGTGGCCGCGCTGCAGAAGTTCCCCGAATTCAATGCCTCGCTCGATGGCGATGCGCTGGTCTACAAGAAGTACTTCCACATCGGCTTTGCGGCCGACACGCCCAATGGCCTGGTGGTGCCGGTGCTGAAGGACGCCGACAAGAAGGGGCTCGTGCAGATCAGCCAGGAACTGGCCGAGCTGTCCAAGAAGGCACGCGACGGCAAGCTGACTCCGGCCGAGATGACCGGTGGCTGCTTCTCCATCTCTTCCTTGGGCGGCATCGGCGGGCGCTATTTCACGCCCATCGTCAATGCCCCCGAGGTGGCCATCCTGGGCCTGACCAAGACCTTCATGGAACCGGTGTGGGATGGCAAGGCCTTTGCGCCGCGCCTGACGCTGCCCATGTCGCTCTCCTACGACCACCGCGTGATCGACGGTGCGGCTGCCGCGCGTTTCGCGGCCTACCTCAGCCAGCTGCTCGGCGATTTCCGCCGCGTTGCGCTGTAAGGGGATCACGATGGCACTCATTGAAGTCAAGGTTCCTGACATCGGCGACTTTGCCGAGGTGGCGGTGATCGAGGTGCTGGTCAAGCCCGGCGACACCATCAAGCCCGAGCAGTCGCTCATCACGGTGGAGTCTGACAAGGCCTCGATGGAGATTCCCTCCAGCCACGCTGGCGTGGTGAAGGAGCTCAAGGTCAAGCTCGGCGACAAGGTGGCCGAGGGTTCCGTCGTGCTGCTGCTGGAAGCGGCGGGCGCGGGTGCGGGTGCAGCGCCGAAATCCGAAGAAAAACCGGCTCCAGCGCCCGCCACATCTGCGTCGACAGCTCCTGAAATCGTAGCAACCGTCGCGCCCGCGGCGGCCAGCTTTGCCGGCTCTGCCGATCTGGAGTGCGACGTGCTGGTGCTTGGCGGCGGCCCCGGTGGCTATTCGGCTGCCTTCCGCGCGGCTGACCTCGGCCTGAAGGTGGTGCTGGTTGAACGCTATGCGCAGCTCGGCGGCGTTTGCCTGAACGTGGGCTGCATCCCGTCCAAGGCGCTGCTGCACGTAGCCGCGGTGATGGACGAGGTGAGCCACCTCGGTGACCTGGGCGTGGACTTCGGCAAGCCGGTGGTCAACATCGACAAGCTGCGCGGCCACAAAGAGAAAGTCATCGGCAAGCTGACGGGTGGCCTGGCCGCCATGGCCAAGATGCGCAAGGTGACGGTGGTGCGCGGCTACGGCGCCTTCGTTGGCGCCAACCACCTGGAGGTGGAAGAGACCAGCGGCACCGCGCAGGACAAGACGGGCAAGAAACAGGTGGTGGCCTTCAAAAAGGCCATCATTGCGGCCGGCTCGCAGGCCGTGCGCCTGCCTTTTATGCCGGACGACCCGCGCGTGGTGGACAGCACCGGCGCGCTGGCATTGAAGGAAGTGCCCAAGCGCATGCTGATCCTGGGCGGCGGCATCATCGGCTTGGAGATGGGCACGGTCTACAGCACGCTGGGCGCACGCCTGGACGTGGTGGAGATGATGGATGGCCTGATGCAGGGCGCGGACCGCGACCTGGTCAAGGTGTGGCAGAAGATGAACGCCCACCGCTTCGACAACATCATGCTCAAGACCAAGACGGTGGGCGCCAAGGCCACGCCGGCCGGCATCGAGGTGACGTTTGAAGGCGAAGGCGCTCCGGCACCGCAGACCTACGATCTGGTGCTGCAGGCCGTGGGCCGCAGCCCGAACGGCAAGAAGATCGCCGCCGACAAGGCCGGTGTGGCCGTGACCGACCGTGGATTCATCAACGTCGACATCCAGATGCGCACCAACGTGCCGCACATCTTCGCCATCGGCGACATCGTCGGTCAGCCCATGCTGGCGCACAAGGCGGTGCACGAGGCGCATGTGGCGGCTGAGGTGATTGCCGGTGAACTGCTGGGCGACAAGGCGCTGGCAAGCAGCGCGTTCAACGCCCGCGTGATCCCGAGCGTGGCCTATACCGACCCCGAAGTCGCCTGGGTCGGCCTGACCGAAGAGCAGGCCAAGGCGCAGGGCGTCAAGGTCAAGAAGGGCCTGTTCCCCTGGTCGGCCTCCGGCCGTGCCATCGCCAACGGCCGCGATGAAGGCTTCACCAAGCTGCTGTTCGACGAAGAGACGCACCGCATCGTCGGCGGCGGCATCGTCGGCACGCACGCGGGCGACATGATCGGCGAGATTGCGCTGGCCATCGAGATGGGCGCTGACGCGGTGGATATCGGCAAGACCATCCACCCGCACCCCACGCTGGGCGAGAGCATCGGCATGGCGGCGGAGGTGGCGCATGGCAGCTGCACTGACGTGCCGCCGGCGCGCAAGTAAACACACGACAAAGAAAAAAGCCCGGGCCTGCAAAGGCCCGGGCTTTTTTATCGCCTCAACGGCGTGTGGATCAGAACGTGGTCCAGTCGTCGTCGGCCTTGTCAGCTGCGGGGGCAGCCGGCTTGGGTGGCGTCAGGGCTCTCGGCGTGGCCGCAGCGGGGGCGGGTGCTGGGGCCGGCTTCTTGGGCTGGGCGGCGGTGGGCTTGCTCGGGGCCAGGCGGGGCGCCGGGCTGGTAGCAGCCGCTTGACCGCGGCCGTCGAGCTTGAAGACGCTGACCACCTCCACCATGCGCGCGGCCTGGTGGTTGAGGCTGTCGGCGGCCGCGGCGGCCTGTTCCACCAAGGCAGCGTTCTGCTGTGTCACGTTGTCCAGCTGCACGATGGCCTGGTTCACCTGGTCGATGCCGCTGGTCTGCTCCAGTGCCGAGGTGCTGATCTCGCCGATCAGGTCGGCCACGCGCTTGACCTGGGCCACGATGTCGTTCATCGAGGTGCCGGCCTGGTCCACCAGCTGGCTACCGGCTTCGATGCGCTCCACGCTGGCGTTGATCAGGTTCTTGATCTCCTTGGCGGCCTCCGCCGAGCGGCTGGCCAGCGAACGGACCTCGCTGGCCACCACCGCGAAGCCACGGCCTTGCTCGCCGGCACGGGCAGCTTCCACCGCGGCGTTCAGTGCCAGGATGTTGGTCTGGAACGCAATGCCGTCGATGACGCCGATGATGTCGGCAATCTTGCTGGACGAGGCGCTGATGTCGTTCATGGTGGTGACCACCTGGCCGACCAGTTCGCCGCCATTGGCTGCCGCCGTACTGGCCGAGTAGGCCATCTGGTTCGCCTGGCGGGCAGTGTCGGCATTGTTCTTGACGGTGGCGCTGAGCTCTTCCATGGACGCGGCGGTACGTTGCAGGTTGCTGGCCTGGGTCTCGGTGCGCTGGGACAGGTCGGCGTTGCCGGTGGCAATTTCATTGGCGCCCGTCGAGATGTTCTCGGCACCCGAGCGCACCTGGCTCACCAGCTGGGCCAGCTTGTTGCGCATCTCCAGCAGGCCGCTGAGCAGCTGTGCGGCTTCGTCGCGGCCGCTGACGGCAATCGGGCTGGCCAGGTCACCGTCGGCCACGCGGGCAGTGGCGTCCAGCGCCGTGCGCAACGGGCGGGTGATGCTCAGCGTCAAGTACCAGGCCATGGCGGCAGCCAGGGCCAGGATCAATACGCCGGCGGCGATGATGATGCCGACCACCTGCTGGTTGCGCAGATTGGTTTCTTCGGTCACCTTGGCGGTGTTGTCCTTCTGCAGGGCGATGAAGCCGGCCAGTTCTTTCATGGCCTGGGTCAGCAGGGGGTCGATGCGCCCGGTGATGACGGCCGCGGCCTGTTCGGTGTTGAACTGGGAGGCCAGATCGACCGCTTCCTTGAAATGGGCATCCATCTTGGCGTCGATGTCCGCCAGGCGGGTGAAGATGTCACGTTCTTGCGCCTGCAGGCCGGCAGCTTCCAGCTTGCTCTTGGCGGCCAGGTAGGCGCTGCGCTGTTTCTTGGCTTCGGCCTCGTCACGCTGGACGGCATCCACCTCGGTCTGCAGGCCCATGTTGCGTACGGCGACGGCGCTGGCCAGCAGGGTGCGGCGCATTTCTTCGGCCAAGTCCTGCTGGGCGGTGGCACGCTCCAGCGTGTCCAGCAGCGCGGAACGACTGACGCTGTTGCTGATGAGCGCGCCGATCAGCATGAGAGCCGCTGCGAGCAGAATGACCCCAAAGCCCAGACCGAGCCGCAGGCCAATTTTCATATCGCGCAGATTCATTCAGAGACTCCCTTGTGGGTTCTGTGTATTCAGAGATCGACAAAAAAATGTGCCACCAAGATGGTGGCACATCCGATCACGTTTGTGAAATCAGTTCTTGTAGATGCCGCAGCCAACGAAGGTGTCGCCCACACGCTCCAGGTAGATGACCTTGTCTTCCATCTTCTCGGTCACCGGGTTGCGGAACTTGAACGGCTCCGACCAGCCCTTGCCCTTGGTCTTGGCCAGCTCGATCAGCGGCGGCAGCAGCACCTTGCCGGTCGGGTCCTTCAGGCCGCTCAGGTCCTTGCCGACCAGCTTGGGATTGGCGCCGTGGGCCAGGTTCTTGCCGGTCATGTCGTAGGCGAAGATGTAGAGGTCACGGTCCTTGAAGCTCTTGCCGTTGGTGAACTCTTCGTAGGCCTTCTCGGCGCCATTGGCCTTGATGTAGGCCACGGCCTTCTTCACCATCGCTTCGGCTTCAGCGGCGGTGCCCTGGTCAGCCGCCGAGGCAACGCCAGTCAGCGCGAAGGACATGGTGAAAGCGGCGAGGACGCCCTTGAGCAAAGAATAAATTTTCATAATCAAAATTCCAGATTGATAAATGACTGCGATGCGGACCGGCCTGAAGGTGCGGTGGCACTTGGACCAGTATGGGTCGAGGCACTGGTGGGCGCCCCTCCGCGACTCTGAGGTTGGCACCTAGGTGCTAACCCTGCCTATTTTCGGACAAATTCAGCAAAAACTGAAATTTTGTTGAGGCGCAAGGGCTGCTGTCGGCTTGATTATTGACTTTTTGCCATTTTTTTCTGTGGCGGGCCGGCACCGTTACACGGTTTTATGACCTGAATCAGGTTGAAAAGCAGGCGTTTTCAGGTGCATTTCCTTACAATGGGTTACGTCAAAAGGCGGGAGGGACCATAAGAACAATCACCCTCTGAATGCTGAGCGGTTACCGCGGGAGGAGGGGAGGATGGTGGAGCAGAGGTGCGCTGCGGGCCGCAGGCTGCCGCAGTGCGGGTGTGTGGTGTCCAGGTTGGGGCGGGTCCTCGTCTTGTGGGGAGCTGTTGCCTCCGCCGCAGGGGCACAGTCCACCGCGCCGGCCAGCACCGACCCCGGCCGTCTGCGCGAGCGCTTCGATGTGCCGGTGGCGCCACCGCAGGAAGCCCGCCTGCCCGAACTCAAGGGCGCAACCCAAGGCGAGATCCCCGACGCTGTCAAGGCCATCCGCGTGACCTTGCGGGACATCCAGATCGAGGGCGTCACCGTCTTCACACCGGCGCAACTCCGGACCCAGACCGACAGCTACCTGAACCGCGAAATCTCCGGCGCCGACATCTTCCATCTGGCGCAGGAACTGACCGCCTATTACCGCAATGCCGGCTATTTCCTCTCGCTGGCCGTCGTGCCGCCGCAGCGGCTGACCGACGGCCGGCTGACCCTGCGCGTGATCGAAGGCTACGTGCATGAGGTGTTCATCGAGGGCGATGAGCGTGTGCGCAAGGAGTTGGCGGCCATCGGCGAGGAGATCAAGTCCATCCGGCCCCTGCGTGCTGAAGTGCTGGAGCGCTACTTGCTGATTGCCAACGAATTCCCGGGCACGCAGCTGCGCAGTGTGCTGACACCCTCCGAGGTGCCCGGTGCTGCCGACCTGACCCTGGTGGCCAAGATCAAGAATGTCGAGGGCTTTGCTTCGGTCGACAACTACGGCACCCGCTACATCGGGCCCAACCAGGCCATGGTGGGCCTGTCGGTCAACCAGCTGCTGGGCGTGAATGACCAGTGGCGCTACATCGGCGTGGGCACCGGCGATACTGAGATGGCCTACCACCAGCTGGCCTACAGCCAGACGCTGAACCACGAAGGGCTGAAGGTCGGCGTTACCGTGTCCCAGGCGCTGACCCAGCCGGGTGACACCCTGAAGGCCAACGACATCCGCGGGCGCTCGGAAGGCGTGTCCTTCTCGCTCGGCTACCCGTTGCTGCGCACGCGCAACCAGAGTCTGCTGAGCCGTCTGGTCTATGACGTGACGGACATCGACGGCAACAACGCGGGCTCGCGCAACACCGAAGACCGTATCCGCGCCTTGCGCGCCGGCGTGAGTTGGCAACTGCTGGACCGCTGGGACGGCCAGAACACACTGGAGTTTGATGTCAGCCAGGGCGTAGGCGGCACCACCCGGGGCGATCGCTTGAAGAGCCGTTCCGGCGCGGACGGCATGTTTGGCAAGGTGACCTTCGACTACACGCGGGTGCAGCCCCTGAGCGCCCGCTGGGCCGTGACCATGGGGGTGATGGGCCAGTGGACCGGGGACACGCCCCTGCTGTCTTCGGAGCAGATGGCGCTGGGCGGGCGCAAGATTGGCCGAGCCTACGAATCGGCGGAGTTGGTGGGCGACCGTGGCCTGGCTCTGCGTATGGAACCGCGCTACCAGGCGGCGTCCAGCCTGTCGTGGCTGCCGGCTTACCAGTTGTTGGGCTTCTATGAAATCGGCGAAGTGACCCAGGTGGTGGTGCAGTCGGCCGGCACGCCGGCCACGCAGAGCCTGGCGTCGGCGGGCGTTGGGGCCCGCTTGTTCCTGGCAGGCAATCTGACCGCGCAGTTGGAGGCGGCTTGGCCGTTGACCAAACCGCTGGCCAGCAGCTCGCCAGACAGCGGCAAGACCATGCGTCTGCTGGCCTCGCTGATGGTGCGTTTCTAGGAAGTGGGTAAGGGAGAGCAAGATGGCACATCGACAACGTAGCTTCTCGACACGACACCGTCCGCGGCGCTCGTCCCGGCGGACAAACGCGAACCGCTTGGTATTGAAGACCCTGCCCCTGGCGGTGGCACTGTGCTTCAGCACACCGCTGTGGGCCGACACCATCAACCCGGGCACCGTGGCTGGATTGCCGACGGGCGGTACGGTGGCCGCGGGCACCGTCAGTCATCAGCTCACCAGTAGCCAACTTACCCTGACGCAGACCACACAACGCGCGGTGATTGACTGGCAATCCTTCAACATCGGCGCCGGCATGACGGTCCAGTTCATTCAGCCAAATGCCAGTGCGGCGGTGCTCAACCGTGTCGCGGCCAGTGCCAACATGTCGGAGATCTATGGGTCAATCCTGGCGAACGGGACGGTGGTGCTGCAGAACCCCAATGGCGTTTTCTTTCATCAAGGTGCGAATATCAATGTCGGGTCGTTGATCGTGACCACCGGTCGCATCGACCCGTCGCTCTTCATGGCTGAAGGGCCGATCACCATCGACGATGCCATCAGCGGTGAAATCACCAACGAGGGTAGCATCACGGCGGAAAATGCGGGTCTGGTGGCGCTGGTGGCGCCCTCCGTGCGCAACAAAGGTGCAATCGTGGCGACGGGTGGCCGCATCGCGCTATCCGGTGCCGACCGTGCCACGGTATCGCTCAACAACGGGCTGTATGAGTTTGCGGTGCCCAGCGGGGCGCAGGGAACGAATGCCACGGTGAGCAATCTGGCAGGTGCGCGGCTGCAGGGCGCGCGCATCCTGTTGAGCACCGGCGACGCGGCCAATCTAGTCTCTGGGGTCATCAATCTGCAGGGGGTGCAGCAGGCCAGCAGCGCCATCGTGGTGGACGGCAACACGGTTGTGCTCAAGTCCGATCTCGATGCGCCGAGTATTGCTGGCAGTTCCAACACCATCCAGGTGCATGACACGGCCTCGATCCAGGACGCCGTAGGAATTTCCAAGACTGGCACGGCAGGTGCCGGCGCGACAGTGGAACTCCAGGCTGGTACCTTCAACGAGCAGGTCACGCTGAACAAGGCCAATCTAACCTTGCGCGGTGTGCAGGATGGCGACGGCAAGCAACTGGCCAAGTTGGTGGTGCCGGATGCAGCGCAGGTCAATGGCCTCACCATCGGCGCCAGCAATGTCACGGTGCGCGGTCTGGAGATCGCCGGGCCTGTCAGTTCGCCTTATTACGACTACTACGCCACAAGCCGCTCCAATATCAGCCGTGGCATCGCGGTGGGCGATGGCATTACCGGCTTCACGATCCGGGACAACAACATCCATGATGTTCGCAACGGCATCCTGATCCACGGACGCAACAGCACGGGGACGGTCAGCGCCAATCGCATCGAGAACACCAAGAGCGGCATTTCCGTCCAGTACACCGACGCTTCGGGTATCACGATCGCAGACAACCGCGAGGGGATGGTGGGCAACGAGTGGGGGTTGAACCTGCATCTGAACGGTCACGTGGACGGCTCCGGCACCATCCTGAGCAACTCCACCCCGATCGCGGCAGCACCAACAGCGTCCTGGCAGCAGAGCCTGCTGTCACTGAGCACCAGCAACAACGGTTGGTCAGTGCAGGACCAGGGCTATACCACGGCCAACCGCACGCACGTCAATGTCGCGGCCAGTGGTGGCTCGAACAGCAGCCAGGGCAGCCGTCTGACACCGCTGGCCAGCTTGCAGGCCGGCATCAGTGCCGTGGTAGAGGGTGGGCGCGTCACTGCGATGGCCGGAGAACACGTGCTGACATCGACCCTGAACGTGAACAAGGCGGTCACGCTGGCCGGCGCTGGCGAGGCGTCCACCACGATCGATGCACGCGGCATCACGGCCGGCAGCGGCGCCTATGGCATGAGCGTCAGCGCCGACGATGTGACGCTGCGCGATTTCACCTTTTACGGGCCTTCGACCTCTTATGCCTCGGCCTACGGCATCAAGGTCTCGCCCGGTGGATCCGCCGATGCCCGGCTGCGCAACTTCACCATCCGCAACGTGACCAGCCGCGGCGCCGGCAAGGCGGAGCTGGATCTCAACGGTGTCGATACCGCGCTGATCGATGGTGTGACGCTTGATGGCGCACCTGTGGGCAATGACGCCGGCAGTACAGAAGGTGCCGGCCTGCAGTTGACTGACAGCGCCAACATCACGGTGCGCAACACCACCACCCGCAACAACAACTGGGGCGGCTTGGCGCTGTACCAGGCCAATAAAACCATAGGCGGCTACAACCAACGGGTGAACAATATCAGCATCGAGGGCAGTAACAGCTTCAACGAAGCCAACCCGGTCTACATGCAGGACGAGTCGACACTGCACGACTTCGGCAGCCTGAACATTGCCGGCTTCGACTATGCGGTGCGCAACGTAACCGCCAGTACAGACAGCAGCCAGTACACTTGGCTGCAGACCACGAAGCAGAAGGCGTATGACTTTGCCGTCAATCCGTCTTACGTCAACGCAAGCTATAACGCCAATGCGGCCTACATTCAGGGCTGGAACGGCTCGTCGACAACGCAGAACTTCGAGGTTGGCGTCGGCAACCTCGTCGGCGGCGGCAGCCGAGCCATGTCCATCGGAACGGCCGTCAATCAGGCGTCGAGCGGCGCCAACATCAACGTGGCGGCCGGCACGTACGCGGAGAGCGTCACTATCAACAAGGCGCTGACGATGAGCGGCGCCGGTGCTGGCCGGTCCATTATCGACCCGGTCAGCGGCGACGCTGTGGCCGTCAGCGGCGCGATTGGCTCGAATGCGACGGTGCTGATTGACGGGTTTACGTTCAGAGATGCCGAAAGCGCCGGTATCAGTGTTGCTGGTGGTACGACGTTGGGGCAGATGACCGTTCGCAACAGCGAGTTTCTCAACAACGGCAAGTACGGCTTCTTTGTCAACGGTTTGTCGACGGCGGGTGTCCCGGGCTTGGCCAACGTGTCGATCCTGAACAGCACATTCTTTGGTAACGGCGCGTCGTCTTCGACGGCAACGTCGCTGGGCCAGGGCGGCATCAACCTCAACTACTACAACGGCAATCTGACTATGCGCGGCGTAACCATCACTGGTGACGGCGAGCATATGGGCCTGCAGATGCGCGGCTACCACAATGCCGCGACCAATGCGGTTTACGACGCGGGGACGGTGGTGTTCGACGATGTCACCTTCAATGGCCGCTATCTGCGTCCCGCCGGCACCGCAGGTACCTGGAACCCAGGCGGGCCGGGCTATGCCATCCACCTGCTGGAGTACGGCTCGGTTGCCAACGTGTCGTTCAACAACGTGAAGATTCAGCCGGCCGTGGGTCATGGCATGTTTCTGGAAGGGCTGAGTTCAACGCTCAACCTCGGCAACACCACCTTCAGCGCGCCGGATCGGACCGTCGTTGGTACGGGAAGCAACCCGACGTATTCCATGAACATCGTCTCGGGCGCCAACAGCCAGAACAACGTCAAGACCAATATCGACGCCACGCAGGCCGTCTTCGCGGGTGCGGCCAACGGATTCGACGTCGAGGATCGCGTGGGTCACGCACTGGATGTTGCCGGGCTTGGTCTGGCGACATGGAGCGCCGGCAACCTTTACGTGACGCAGACTAGCGGCAGCGTCCAGCGCGCCATTGATGCTGCCTCCGTGGGGAACACGGTGAACGTGGCCGCCGGAACGTATGGTGGCTTCAAGGTCAATGTCGCAGGGCTTACCGTGCTGGGTGACCGGGGCAGCTTGACGCAGGCTGGTGTGGGATCGAATGCGCCGGTCATCAACTCTTGCACGGCCTGGGGCGGCAGCGTCTGTTCCACCGTGCTGATAGACGCCGAGAACGTGACTCTCAGCGGCTTTGATATTAGCAACACCAACGGGGCCTACGGTGTGCAGATCGGGGTGATCGGCGGGGCGCGCGCCAATGGTGCAACCTTGTCCTACAACCGCATTCATGACGTGCATGGCATCAGCAGCGGCGACGGCATCCGCGCGATCGCGGTCGAGCCGGCGGACAGTGTGACGATCAAGTACAACCTGATCGAGGACATCAGCCCCACCAATGCGTCGGCTGCCAGCTCGGGTAAATCGGTCGCCGGCATCTTTGTCCGCTCCGCTGGCGGTGCCTTTGCCGACATTGCTATTGAAGACAATGTCCTGGAGAACATCAGTATCAGCGCTGCGACAGGCATCAATGGGGCCAAGGGGATCTGGGTCGGGGGCTCTGCCGGCAGTGCCAGCGTCGCCGGGCTGACGATTCGTCGCAATCAGATCTCAGGCGTGCAGTCCAACGTCGGTGCAGAGGGCATACTGGTCAACCACGGCAAGAACTCGACCGGCACGACCTCCGACCTGGTCATCAGCGCCAATACCATCAGCGACGTGGTCGGGGTCGCATCAAGTCACGGCATCGAACTCAGCGGTTCGACGCCCAATGCGAAGGTCAGCCAGAACGACGTCAGCCTAGCTACCTCCACGGCGGCCGACACGGCGGATGTGTACATTGACTCGAATACCAACGCCAACGCCGCCGCCGCCACGGTTGCGGTGTCGGGCAACCGGCTGACGGGAACGGGTTTCGGTCTCGCAGTGAAGGGCGGGGCGACCGTCAACGCGTCAGGCAACTGGTGGGGAACTGCAAGTGAGAGTTCGGTCCTGGCACGCACGGATGGCGCGGTGGACTTTTCCCCATTCCTGATGAGTGGTACGGATACCGACCTCAGTACCGCCGGCTTCCAGGGCAACACGTCGAACTTGGCGGTGACGGCCCTCGGCGCCCAGACAGGGAGCGAAAGCCGTATCCAGGAGGGTGTCGATCTGGTCCGTACGAACGGTACGGTGAACGTCGGTTCCGGGACATTTGTCCAAACGTCCAGACTGAAGATCAACAAGGCGGTGACCTTGAGTGGCGACGGGGAGGCGCAGACCCTCATCGACACGCGGGGCGTCACAGGAAATTACGGCATGTACGTCACGGCGGACAACGTCACGCTGGGCGACTTCACAGTCTACGGGCCGTCCAATGATGTTGGGAATGCCTATGGCATCAAGGTGGCTCCTTCCGAGGCTACACCTCATGATCCGAATGCAAGGCTGCGCAACTTCACCATTCGCAACGTCATCAGCCGGGGCGCCGGTCGGGCCGAGTTGGACTTGAATGGTGTTGACGGGGCCTTGATCGACAACGTGACCCTGAACGGCGCGCGAGTCAGTGATGGCATGGAAACGAAAGGCGCTGGTCTGCAATTGACCGACAGTGCCAATGTGACGGTGCGCAATATCACCACCCTGAACAACAACTGGGGTGGTCTGGCCGTTTATCAGGCGAACACCTACTACAACCAGCAGGTGAACAACATCACCATTGAGGGCACCAATCGCTTCATCGAAGTGAATCCGGTGTACCTGCAGGATCAGTCCGCCTCCAAGGATTTCGGCACGCTGAATATTGCCGGTTTTGACTATGCGGTACGCAACGCAACCAATACCAGCAGTGGTCAGTACACCTGGTTGCAGGCCACAAAGCAGAAAGCGTATGATTTTGCCGTCAATCCGGCATACGTCAATGCGGGCTATAACGCCAGTGCGGCCTACATCCAGGGCTGGAGCGGCTCGACGACGACGCAGAATTTCGAGGTTGGCGTCGGCAACCTCGCAGGTGGCGGTACCCAGGCCATGACGATTGCCACCGCTGTTGCCCAGGCCAACAGCGACGGCGCCTCCATCAACGTCAGCGCGGGTACCTACGCGGAGTCTGTGACGGTTGATCGGCTAACGAACCTGAGTTTCGACGACGTCACGCTTCGCAGCCTGTCGCTCACCTCTGCAGCGGCCGGCTCCGGCATCGGCGGCAAGGTCACCGCCACTGGCGCCGACGGCTTGGTGGCCGATGGCAGCCTCAAGCTGCTGGCCAACACCACGCTGGCCACCGAGGGCCGCAAGATCGAACTGCGCGGTGCCGTGCAGAACAGCGGCAGCACTGGGTACAACCTGACCCTGGCCACCAATGCCGGCAACGGCAACAACCGTGGTGACGTGACGCTGCACAGCGGCGGCGCCGATGGCAATTCGTTGGGCCAATTGAGCATCACCGCCAGGAACTTCACCCTGGACAGTACGCTGTTGGCTGGGCTGTACACGGTGGCGGCCACCGGTAATGTGGCTTTGAGCAACAACACGCTCAGGGCCACAACTGCCGGCGCGACCAGCACCCTGACGGCGGGCGGCAATGTGACCGGTTCCACCATCAGCGCCGGCGCCGTGGTGCTCAACGGTGATGGCAACGTCTCCGCCAACGTCACCGCGACGGGCGTGGCCACAGTGAGCGGGCGCAACGTCAGCGGTGCCATCAGTGGTTCGTCGGTGACGGCCACTGCGCAGCAGGTGCTGGACGCCGCTGTGACAGCCGGCGGCGGCGCTACCTTGAGCGGGCGTGAGGTGCGCGGCAGCGTGAGTGCGGCGACGCTGACCGCGCGCGCAGACACCACCATGAACCTGGCACTCGACGTCACCAGTGCCAATCTGTACGCCGGCAGCCGGGCCGACCTGAGCGGCCGGGCTGGCAGCGCGGTGGTGGAGGCCAAGCAGAGCAATTTCAATGGCAGTTTCCCGGCGGTTGAAACCAAGGGGACCGGCACGACCTTCATCAATGGCGTGCCACAACGTGATGAGACCAAGGTGCCCGCATCGGTCGTGATCGTCCGGCCGCCGGTGATCGTGCTGCCACCACCGCCGCCGCCGCCGCCGACTCCGCCGGCACCGATGGTGCCGCCGGCCAGCGTTACGCCGCAAACGCAGCCAGCCCCCGCGGCAGGGGCGCCGGCACCTGCCGCGACGGGCGGGGCGGGCGGCACCAGCGGCGGTACGTCGCCCGCCGCGACCGGCGGTAGCGGAAACTCCGGGGGCACGGGGTCTGGTGCATCGTCCTCAGGCGGCAGCGGTTCGAACGCATCCGGCGGTGGCTCCGGTGAGGCTGGCGGCGGTACCTCGGGCTCCGGCTCCGGTTCAGGGACTGGCTCGTCGTCTTCCAGCGGAGGCAGCGGCTCCTCGTCGGGCAGTGCGAGCGGCGGCGGTGCGGGCGGTCGTTCCGGTGGTGCAGCGGTGGCGGCGGGCGGTGCGCCGCGGCCGGTGACGGTGACCCGCAACGCGCCAGGCAAGGCAGCCGGTGAGTCGCTGGACCGTGGGCAGGGCGTGGAGGTGGATCTCTCGCCGAGTCGTTGATGCCTCAGCCATGCCGCGGCATCTGTCGTGTGGCCCCTGCAGGCGTGCCGCGTGTGCCTGGGAGTCGGGGGTTAAA
>JAYRLJ010000380.1:0-2961 GCA_041905305.1 Hylemonella sp.
CACCAGCCGAGAGATCAGGGTCTCGACGTCCAGGCCGCTGCCGATGCCGGCTGAAGTGATGGTGGCCATGGTGAAACTCCTTACTCTCCTTCATGCGCTAAGGGCGAACGCCCCGAAATGGGAGGTTCGCCCAGGCTGTATCGGCGGGGCTTCGGCCAACTTTAGGCCCTGAGCGCAAAATTTTTCGTTCAGCGCAGCAGCTGGAGCACCTGCTGCGGAAGCTGGTTGGCTTGCGCCACCATCGCCGTGCCGGCCTGCTGGAGGATGTTGGCCCGGCTGAGATTGGAGGTTTCGGCGGCGTAGTCGGCATCCATGATGCGGCTGCGGGCGGCCATCTGGTTCTCGTAGGCGATCTGCAGATTGGTGATGACCGCCTCGAAGCGGTTCTGCTGGGCGCCCAGGGTGGCACGCTCGCCATTGATCAGGTCGAAGGCGACGTCGATTTCCTGGATCACGACAGCCAGGTCGTCGATGGTGGTGGTGCCGTTGATGACGCGGCGTCCGGAGCCGGCGTTGTCGGAGCCCGCCACCGTCACGATCTCCGGTGCCACCGACAGGTCGGTGGTAGTGAAGTCGATGATGTCGTTGGGCGTGGTGTTGGGGCCGATCTGGAAGGTCTGGGTGCCCGCCGCCTGCGCCAGGATGGCCTTGCCGTTGAAGGTGGTGCCCTGGATGATCCGCTGGATTTCCTTGGACAACTCGCCGAATTCCTTGTCCAGCGAATCCTTGTCACTGCTGGAATTGGTGGCGTTGCGGGCCTGCACGGTCAGTTCGCGCATGCGCTGCAGGTTTTCGGTGACCTTGGCCAGCGCGCCTTCCGCCACCTGGGCCAGCGAAATCCCGTCGTTGGCATTTCGCATGGCCACCGCCATGCCGCGGGCCTGGGCGTACATGCGCTCGGCAATCGCCATGCCCGCCGCATCGTCCTTCGCTGAGTTCACCCGCAAGCCTGAGGACAGCCGCTGCGTCGCCGTGAGCAGCGAGTTCTGCGACATGTTCAGGTTGCGCTGCGCATTCAGCGAAGCGATGTTGGTATTGATGATTTGAGGCATGACGGCACTCCTTGCTGCGTTTGCCGCCGCGCCCGGAAGGGCGGCGGCGTCGAGCGGCGCAATGGCCGTCTCTATGGCGCAGATTCTTGGAGTGAGGTCGTTGCCTCAAAGGGCCGATAAGGGCCTGGAAAAGCGGCCAATCCCCGCCCGAGGGGGCGGGGACGGTGCCGGGTCTGGGCGGTTCTTGACTTAACCGCGCAGCAAGGTCAGTACCCCTTGGGGCAGGGCATTGGCTTGGGCAATCATGGAGTTGCCGGCCTGCTGCAGGATGTTGGCGCGACTCAGGTTGGCCGTTTCCACGGCGAAGTCGGCGTCCATGATGCGGCTGCGGGCGGCGACCTGGTTCTCGTAGGCCACCATCAGGTTGCTGATCACCGCCTCGAAACGGTTCTGCACCGCGCCGTACGTGGCGCGCTCGCCATTGACGGCGTCCAGGGCGGAGTCAATGTTGTCGATCACCGTGGCCAGGGCGGCGGCGTCACCATTGAGGTTGTCGGCGGCCACGGCCACGATGTTGGGGTCGGCCGTGAAGTCCTGGGTGGTGACGGTGATGATGTCGTTCGGCGTGGTGTTGGCGCCGATCTGGAAGACCTGGTCGCCGGCATTCCCCCCCACCACGGCCTTGCCGTTGAAGGTGGTGCCGGCCAGAACGCGCCCGATTTCTGCATTGAGCTGCTGGAACTCTTTGTCCAGCGAGGCCTTGTCGGCATCCGTGTTGGTGCCGTTGCGCGCCTGAACTGCCAGTTCGCGCATGCGCTGCAGGGCGTCGCCCACTTTCGAGAGCGCGCCTTCGGCCGTCTGCGACAGCGAGATGCCGTCGTTGGCATTGCGGATGGCCACGGCCATGCCGCGGGCCTGGGCGTTCATGCGCTCGGCAATTGCCAGGCCGGCGGCGTCGTCCTTGGCCGAGTTCACGCGCAGGCCCGAGGACAGGCGCTGGGTCGAGATCAGCAGCGAAGCCTGGCTCATCGCCGTGTTGCGCTGCGCATTCAGGGACGCGATGTTGGTATTGATGACGGCGGGCATGAAGCACTCCTCTCAAGGAAGAACGGGGGTACAGACCGGCATGCAGCTTGAGCGCCCGGTGCCGGTTGGCACTGGGGGCCGCTGAGCGGCTGCGATCCCGATGGATCCCTTTTCGTCGAGAGCGAGGGCGACTTGAGCCGAATACTGAATAGCGGGGTGTTAGGGGTTCTTTTCTGGTGGCCGACCGGCGCTTGGCCCTGAAATTGACCGCCCCCCGTGCGCGGGCTGGGGGTGCGGTCAAGGAGGGGCTTGTGCTGGTGGGCTCAGGTTGTCCGCTTCTTGGATGAGCTCCGTCGTTTGCGCGACAGAGAGGCCGGCGGCTGCCCCCGAGGTCAGCGAGGCCGGCCAGGCTTCATCGAAGCAAGGACAGCACTTGCTGCGGCAGGGCGTTGGCCTGGGCAATCATCGAGGTGCCTGCCTGTTGCAGGATCTGCGCCCGGCTCAGGTTGGCGGTCTCGATGGCGAAGTCGGCATCGGTGATGCGGCTCTTTGCAGCAGCCTGGTTCTCGGACGAGACCATCAGGTTGCTGATCACGGCGTCGAAGCGGTTCTGCACGGCACCGTAGGTGGCGCGCTGGCTGTTCACCGTGTTCAGCGCGGTGTCGATGTTGTCGATCACCGTGGCCAGGGCGGTGGCATCGCCGGTCAGGTTGCCGCCGGTCACGGCCGTGATGTCGGCGTTGCCGGTCATGTCGGTCGTGGTGACGGTGATGATGTCGTTGGCCGTGGTGTTGGCGCCGACCTGGAAGACCTTGTCACCGGCGTTGGCGCCGACGATGGTTTGGCCGTTGAACGTGGTGCCGCCCAGCACGCGACCGATTTCCGCGCCCAGCTGCTGGTATTCCTGATCCAGCGAGGTCTTGTCGGCATCGGTGTTGGTGCC
>JAYRLJ010000381.1:0-2960 GCA_041905305.1 Hylemonella sp.
TTTAATGTAGGCCGGCACCTCGGCCGACTCAGGCATCAGCACCTCCGGCGGCAGGGCCAGCGACACCTCCTCCAGCTCCGGCACCACAGGCATGGCCGGCGTAGCGGTCAGCGGCAGATCGCCCGGCCGCGTGACTTCTTCGTCGGCCATCTCGGGCTCCATCGGTGCCTGCGACAGGCCGGCCAGACTACTGAAGTCGATCTCGGCCACCTCCAGCGGCGCCTGGTCCACTGGGGCCACCGCAGGCTCTGCCGGCTGCGCGACGGGTAGCTCGGGAAGATCCAGCTCGAAGTCAGGCGACAACGTGAGTTCGGGCAAAGGCTCGACCGGCAACGCCGCCGTCGGCAGGTCGACCGAAGGTTGCGCCGGTTCAGGCTCGGCCGCTACAGGCGCCGGCTCAGGCGTCCACTCAGCAGCAACGGTCGGCATGGACGCCACATCAAGCGCCTGCCGCTCGCTCGCCCCTGGCAGCATGAGCGTGTGCAGAACGCCTTCCTGCCGCAAGGCATCGGCCGCGGCGCGGAATGGCGCCGCGCTCCAGGCATCGGCCTCGCCCTGCGCAATGTCCTCAACCCAACGGGCGAAGCCCTGCATGGCCTCGCCAGCGAGCTGCAGCAAATCAGTACTGGCCGGTTTCTGCTCGGCCAGCCAGCTGTTGAGCAGCTGCTCCATGGCCCAGGCGGCTTCACCGAACTCATCGAGCCCGACCATGCGTGAACTGCCCTTGAGGGTGTGGAAGGCACGCCGCACAGTGGTCTGCTGATCCAGATCAGCCGGGTCACTCGCCAGTGCCGCCAAGGCCTCCTGACCGTTGCCCACCACCTCGCGCGCCTCTTCCAGGAAGATGTCACGCAGATCGGTGTCTTCGTCCTCGTCTGGCGCCCCCGCAGGAAGCGGCTCGCTCAGCAAGGCGGACACCTCCTGTAGCTGCTCCGCCGGCTCGACCGTCACAGTCGCCGGCGCAGCCGACGCCGGCACGGCCGGCAACGCCGCCTCGGGCGGGACAGGCGCTTTCTCGCGCCCCATCAGCGGCTTGAACACCGCCTGCTCTTCATCGTAGACAAAGAGCTTCTTGGCCAAGGCCCGCTGGTAGCTCAGCATGTCGATCAGGAAGCCGAGCGCGCCCAGACTGCTGCCGAGCTTCTCGAAGATGCCGGTGCGTGCCGTGGCCTCGTCGATTTCGTCGACCAGCAGGCGTTCGACGGCATCGCGCATGCGCAGCGTGGCCAATGCGGCCTGGTCGAGACCGAGCACGGAGAACACACCGCGCATCTGGCCCAGACGGCTGGGGACCTCGTTCAGCGGCTGCTTGTCCTGCGGTTTGCGGAAAAACTGGTCGAGTGCATTTTCGACTTCGGCCAGGGTGGTACGCAACTCATCCACCACGCCGCCCATGGTCTGCCGGTCGCTGACGCGCCGGTAAAGCTCTTCCATCCAAGCTTCCAGCGGCTCCGGCTGACCGCCGGCCATGACGTGTTCCAGCCGCCGCGCCAACCGCTGACTGCGCTCGGCCATGCTGGTGTCGCTGGGGTCGATGTCTTCGTAGGCGGCTTCCAGGTACAGGATGGCCGTGGCCACTTCCATGGCCACGGCGGTCACCGGTGGCTCGCCGGCACGCACGGTGTTCTCGACGGCCCGCATCAGGGCGCGTGCCAGCTCACCGCATTCGGGATGCAGCTTGAGGATGGAATCGCAGACCAGATTGAACTGATCCGTCACCACCTTCAGTCGATTGGTATCCCCGCCCGACAGCGCAGACCAGGTTTCGGTGGCCGTGGCAATGCGCTTGCGCGCCTGCACCAGCAGCGCCGGATCGAAACGACCGAACAGCACGGTTTCATAGTCGACCGTGCGCGCCTGCGCCAAACCATAGGCACGGCGCACGGCGGCCAGCACCGGCGCGTCCGACTCGGACGCCGGCACCGACTGCGCGCAGAAAAACAGCAGGTCCTGCGCCAGCCGGTCCGACACGCTGTGGTCGCCGCGGGCCAGGGTGGCGTACTGCAGCAACACACGGGAGGCGGCACGTTTGGCATAGACATCCGCCACGCACAGGCGCTGCGCCAAGGCCTCGAAATAGGCGGCGCCGATCTTCCAGAACACGCGCGGCTCCAGCATCTGCTCACCCGCCGCGAGCCCAAGGCAGATGTCACGCAAGGTCCTGGCCGAGGCGACGTTGCCGGTCTTGACCATGTTGAGCACGGCCGGGTCCATCTGGGCCCGTACCGTGGGCGCGTAGACCAGTGGCGTGGCCGGCGCCGGCAACGCCATGTCGATCCACCGCCACTCCAGCGCCCACAGGTCGGCTGGATGGATGCGATCCTCGCCAACCAGTTGCAACACGTCGCGGTACTGCGGGAACAGCGCCACCGCCGAGGCCGGCTTGCCGCGCAACACGCCTTCCAGGTACTCCATCAGGGCGAAGCTGGCGCGCTCGACCTTGCTGGCGGCCTCCTCGCTGCAGAACTCGGGGCGCTGCACGAACTTCTGCGCCAGCGCCTCCATGGCGCGCAACACCTTGGCTGGCGCGCCCAACCCCACCATCTCCAGCGCGCCCACGGCCTGGTGCAGCTGCTGGCGGGCAATGCGCAACTGGCTGGCATCGAGCGACTCCAGTTCGGAGCCACGCGCCAGCTCGGCATCGCGCACGAAGCGGCGGATGGCCTTGGTGGCACCGTCGAGCGATTTGCGGAGTTCGTCCAGCACCCAGGCCAGGGGCCCGAGGTCATTGACCGCTGCGTCGGGGTCGCTGCTGTAGGCTGCGTACGCTTGCATGGCTGGGTTCACTCCTGCGGATGAGAACTAGCTGATCATCCGATCAGGCAATCTTGAACCGCGCCACCGACTGGCGCAGCTCTTCAGCCATGCGGGAGAGTTCCCGCACCTGGGCCGCAGTGGAGCGCGTGCCCTCGCCGGTCTGCTCGGTCACGGCAAAGATGTGCTGGATGTTGTCCGCCACC
>JAYRLJ010000024.1:0-17115 GCA_041905305.1 Hylemonella sp.
CCCTATGGCCACAGCAGCAGCTACGGCGTACTGGCGGCCGGTCTGGGCAAGCCGCAGGCCATGCGCGCAGTAGGCGCCGCTGTGGGGCGCAACCCGCTGATCATCATGGTGCCCTGCCACCGTGTGCTCGGCGTCCACGGCGCGCTCACCGGCTTCGCGGCTGGCCTGCACCGCAAGCGGACCCTGTTGCAGCTCGAAGGCATCGCCTACCGCGCCTGAGCTGGCCGCGAAATCCAGCCGCATGACCCCACAAGGCCTGGCCGCCAAGGCCCGGCGCCACGTCGGGAAAACGGTCCTGCGCCAAGAGCCGGTCCTGCCTTGTGTCGTCATGACAGCCGGCACTCAGGCTACAGACCGCGCCCGGCGCAGGAACTCCAGCAGGTCGGCCGCCGGCAGAGGCCGGCTGATCAGGTAGCCCTGGTAGGCCTGGCAGCCATGCCGGGCCAGGAAGTCGCGCTGCGCCTCGGTCTCCACGCCCTCGGCAATCACACGCAGGCCCAGGCTCTCCCCCAGCGCCAGCACGGTGCGCGCAATGGCGGCATCGTTCGCGTTGGTCATCACATCGCGCACGAAAGACTGATCGATCTTGAGCTGGTCCAGCGGCAGACGCTTGAGATAGACCAGCGAGGAGTAGCCGGTGCCGAAATCGTCGAGCGAAAAGCGCACGCCCTGGGCCTTGAGTTGCGTCATCTTGGCAATGGTGCCTTCCACATCGTCGAGCAGCAGGTTCTCGGTCAGTTCGAGCTTGAGCTTGTGCGGGTCGGCGCCGCTGGCCTGCAACACCGCCCGCACGTCGGCCACGAACTCCGGATGACGGAACTGCCGCGGGCTCACGTTGACGGCCAGCGTCAGGTCCCGGGTCAACGCATCGGACGCCCAGGTCACCAGTTGCGCACAGGCCTGCTGCAGCACCCAATGACCGAGCGGGACGATCAGGCCATTCTCCTCGGACAAGGGGATGAAGTCGGCCGGCGACACCATGCCGCGCTGCGGATGCTGCCAGCGCAGCAGCGCCTCCACGCCGGTGATGCTTCCGTCCGCCTGCCGTTGCGGCTGGTAGTACAGCAGGAAATCGCCGCGCTGCAGTGACTTGCGCAGGTCGGCCTCCAGCGCGGCCCGCGCCGAGGCCACGGCCTGCATTTCAGGGTCGAAAAAGCACAGGCTGTCGCGCCCGGCCGCCTTGGCACGGTACATGGCCAGGTCGGCCCGCTTGAGCAGCTCGTCCGAGGTGTGCTCCGTGCCCTTGAACAGTGCGATGCCGATGCTGGTCGTGACGTGATGTTCCTCGCCGCGCACCTGGAAGTCCCGCTCGAACGTCAGGCGGATCTTCTCGGCCATGGCGCGCGCCTCGCCAGCGGCCTTTTCACGCTGTTCGTCCAGGTCTTCCAGAATGACGATGAACTCGTCGCCGCCCAGGCGTGCCACCGTGTCGCTGCCGCGCACCGCCGCCGTCAGCCGACGCGCCGCCTCCTGCAGCAGCAGGTCTCCCACCTCGTGCCCGCGGGTGTCGTTGACCGTCTTGAAATGGTCGAGGTCGATGAACAGCAGCGCCGCAGTGCGCTGGCTGCGCGCGCTGCCGGCCATGGCCTGCTGCATGCGGTCCTGCAGCAGCTTGCGGTTGGGCAGTTGGGTCAGGGTGTCGTAGAAGGCCAGCTGCTTGACCTCCCGCTCGGCCGTCATGCGCTGGCTGACGTCACGTGTCACGCCCAGCAAAGCCACCTGCCCGAGCTCGTTGCGGGTGTAGTGCGTGACCGTCTCGACCCAAACCTGTGTGCCGTCGCGGCGGCGCAGGTCGCTGATCTCGGTGTAGGTGCGCAGGTCCTGCGGGTGGGCCAGGTAGTCCTGCAGCCGCGCCTCGTGCATCGCCAGCACACGCTCATAGCCTTCACGCGCCATCACCAGTTTGAGCGGCTGGTGCAGCATTTCCGCTGGCGTGTAGCCGAGCAACCGCTGCACCGAGGGGCTGAAGTACTCCCACTGCTGGGTCTGCAGGTTCATGATCCACAGCACATCGGCCATGTTGTCGGCCAGCAGCTGGTAGCGCTGCTGACTGGCCCGCAGCGACTGCTCGGCCGCCAGGCGGCGGCGCCCCTGCACTGTCAGGGCCACCACCAGGCCGGACAGCACGACGATGACCGCAGCGCCGGCCATCACGTATTCCTTGTACTGCCCCCACAGGCTGGGCGGGCGATGCAGATACACGGTGTCGGGCGGCAGCTGGTGCCAGTCGCCTCGCCAGCGCTCGATCTGTCGCCAGTCGAACAGCGCGACCGGCCGAGCGGTCTTGACCGCATAGGGTGTGGTGTCGCCGGGCCGGCGCTGCAGCAACTCCACCACGGATTGCGCCATGGCACGGCCTTCGTCCTCCAGCACCGACACCATGCCCCCGATGGCGCCTTGCCCGATGCTCACCGCATAGACCGGGAACACCGGGGCCTTGGCCGTTTTGCTCACGCGCACGATGGTCTCTACCGGCACATAGACATGGCCTTGGCCGTCACGGTTGATGCCGGGCGCGATCACGATGCTGTGCTCCACTGCGTCCGCGAGCCGACGCTCGATCTCCTCCAGCGACAACGCGTTCAGGTAGTCGAAGGTCAGCTTTCCCTGCCAGGGGGCGAACTGCCGCACCGCGTCCGCCTGCCGCTGCTGCTCCACCACGCTGTTGCCGTTCATGAACAGGACATGCTGCGTCTTCGGGAACAGCTCCAATGCGCGCTGCAGCGTGCCGGCGAAATCCAGTGTCGGAGTCTGAAAATGGAAGGTACGCTGGCCCTTGTCCGCCTCAGGCCCCAGCCGTCCTTGCGCCACCAGCACGGGCGCCCGCGGGGCCAGCGGAGCCCCTTCCTTGAGCAAAAAATCCAGCGCCGCCGGCTGCACGGTCACGATGGCCTGGATGCCTGCCTGCCGGTACTTGCTCACCAGCAGCTCACTGAGCTGCTGGCGGTACTCGGCACCCGGGTTCTTCACCAGGTCGAGGTATTCGATGTGGATGTTGGTGAATGGGATGCCCTGCTCGCGCAGCACCCCGTACAACCCCTTGACGTAGCTGTCGATGCCGGCCTGGCCGTAACCGGTGGACAGCAAGGTGAGCACGCCCTTGTCGGTCGGCGCGGACGAGGAAGGCTGAACCTGCGCCCATGCGCAGGCCGTCGCCAACAGCAAGCCCGCGAGGGCCAGAGCGCCACGCCTGCCAGACGTCAACAGGGTCCGGGTGGTCAGAGCCTGCATGTTCTCCTCGGTTGGCCGCAAGCCCGCAGGGGGCGACGCCGCAGCCTTCGGTCCATTATGCTTGCTTCACCGGATACCCCCCCATGAACTCCACCCGCAAGACCAAGCGCCGCCACAAATTGCACAAACCGCGCAACCCGCTGGTGGTGCCGGCCCTGCAACGCAAGGCCGGCAGCCACCGCAAGTCAGGCAAGGCGGTGCGCCGGGCCGACAAGGTGGCGTTGCGCCAGTCGGTTTCCGATTGAGCGGTCAACTTGTCGCTGGCCTTTACCACTGCGACAATGATCCCAGTATTCGCAGCCAAGAAAGGACACCCCATGAAAGGCGACGCCAAGGCCATTGCCCATCTGCAGGCCCAGCTCAAGAACGAACTGACCGCCATCAACCAGTACTTCGTGCACTACCGCATGCTCAAGCACTGGGGCCTGGACAAGCTGGCCAAGAAGGAATACGAGGAGTCGATCGGCGAGATGAAGCACGCCGACATGCTGATGGACCGCATCTTCATGCTCGACGGCCTGCCCAACCTGCAGGACCTGGGCAAGCTCAACATCGCGGAGGACGTGCCTGAGATGCTGCGCTGCGACCTGGCACTGGAGCAAGGTGCCCAGACCACCATCAAGGATGGCATCGCCTACTGCGAGAGCGTGCGTGACTACGTGTCGCGCGACCTGCTGCAGAAGATCCTGGACGACACCGAGGAACACATCGACTTCCTGGAGACCCAGATCGATCTGCTCGAGAAGGTTGGCCTGCAAAACTACCTGCAGAGCCAGATGGGCGAAGTGAGCTGACACTCCCGTTCAATCAGACACCCTGCCTGGCCCCTCCCCGGCAGGGCTTCCATCTCGTCCGATGCCCCTGAGCTCCACAGGGGAAAACACAAATAAGACTAATTCTTATTTATACTCACCCCATCAACACAGTTGGAACGGGTGAGTCAGCATGATTGTCTGCGTCTGCAAGCGCATCAGTGACCGGGAGATTGCCCGCCATGCTTCTGCCGGCATGGACTTCGACGACATCCAGTTCATGCTAGGGGTGGCCACCCAATGCGGACGCTGCGAGGGCTGCGCGCGCGACGTGGTGGCCATGCACCGCGAAGCGGCCGCCATGCCGTCATCGATGTCCCTGACCGACCAGCGCATCATCCCGCTCGCTGCGGTCGCCTGAGGTCGCTCGCCGGTTTGCCGGCCGTCCCACCGCATGGCCCGTCACAGGTGCCCGCCTGTCAGCGATACTGGGGCCATGCATTTCCAGATTCTGTTTGTCTGCATGGGCAACATCTGCCGCAGTCCCACCGCGCACGGCGTCATGCGTGCAAAACTGCAGGCGGCACGCCTGCATGAGGTCGTGACGGTCGACTCCGCCGGCACCCACAACTACCACCCGGACGCCCCGCCTGATGAACGCAGCCAACACCACGCGCTGCAACGCGGCTACGACCTGTCCGACCTGCGCGCGCGTCAGATCGCTGCAGAAGACTACGAGCGCTTTGACCTGATCCTGGCCATGGACTGGGACAACCTGGCACTGGTCGAGCAGATGTGCCCGCCGCAGCACCGACGCAAGGTACGACGCTTGGCGGAGTTCTTCCAGAACAATGACAGCCCAGTGGTACCCGACCCCTACTACGGCGGCGCGCAGGGCTTTGAGCAGGTGCTGGATCTGATTGAAGACGGGTGCGATGGCGTGCTGCAGCACATCAAACGCCTGGGTTTGGCAGCACCGCGCTAGCGATGCGAGGTGCACGCCACAAGAAAAAAGCCGTTGCACTTGCATGCAACGGCTTTTCGATTTTTGGCGGAGTGGACGGGACTCGAACCCGCGACCCCCGGCGTGACAGGCCGGTATTCTAACCGACTGAACTACCACTCCGCGTCGGTGCAGCGTTCGCTACGCTTCTTTCGAAACGCAGCCAAGTGCTGCAAAACTTGGCGACCCTACGGGGATTCGAACCCCGGTACTCACCGTGAAAGGGTGATGTCCTAGGCCTCTAGACGATAGGGTCAAAACCTGGACTGTATCCGTCCTCGACGCTTCACTTGGTGGAGGTAAGCGGGATCGAACCGCTGACCTCTTGCATGCCATGCAAGCGCTCTCCCAGCTGAGCTATACCCCCTGATCCACTTCAAAACAGCTTTCGTTGTTTTGAAATATCTCGCTTGCGTCGAGCCTCGTATTATAGACAGAAATTCAGGCGGTTTGCAATCTCGCCAAAACTTTTTCTTTCGGCAGCAGTTCCAGCACGGCATCGACCGAGGGCGTTTGCGGTGTGCCGCACACCAACACGCGCACCGGCATGGCCAGCTGCGGCATCTTCAGGCCGTTGGCCGCCAGCACTTCCTTGAACGCAGCACCGATCGAGGCCTTGTCCCAGGCGCAGGCGGCAAACTTCTCGCGCAGCTGTGCCAGCACAGGCTTCACCGCGTCCGTCACATGCTGCGCCAGGTCTTCCGCCTTCGGCGTCACGTCGGCATAGAACACCTGCGCCCAGTCGGCCAGCGCCACCGTTGTGTCGCAGCGGTCCTTGAACAGGCCGCAGATGCGCACCAGGCGCTCGTCGCTCTCGATGCCGCGCTTCTTGAGCTGCGCGGCCACCAGCGGCGCCAGGGCGTCGTCGGCCATGGCCTTCATGTGCTGGGCATTGACCCAGCGCAGCTTGGCTTCATCGAACTGCGCCGCGCTGCGACCCAGGTGGTCGAGGTCGAACCACTGCAGGAACTGCGCGCGGCTGAAGATCTCGTCGTCGCCATGGCTCCAGCCCAGGCGCGCCAGGTAGTTCACCATGGCGTCGGGCAGATAGCCTTCATCGCGGTACTGCGTCACGGCCTTGGCACCGTTGCGCTTGCTCATCTTCTCGCCCTGCTCGTTCAGCACGGTTGGCAGGTGCGCGTACACCGGCGGCTCCTTGCCGAGTGCCTTGAAGATGTTAATCTGGCGCGGTGTGTTGTTGACGTGGTCATCACCGCGGATCACATGCGTGATGGCCATGTCGATGTCGTCCACCACCACGCAGAAGTTGTAGGTCGGCGTGCCGTCCGGGCGGGCAATCACCAGGTCGTCGAGTTCGTCGTTGCTGATCTCGATGCGGCCTTTCACCTTGTCGTCCCAGGCCACCACCCCGCCCTGCGGGTTCTTGAAACGCAGCACCGGCTTCACGCCTTCCGGGATGGGCGGCAGCACCTTGCCCGGCTCGGGGCGCCAGGTGCCGTCGTAGCGCGGTTTCTGCTTGGCGGCCATCTGGCGCTCGCGCAGCGCGTCGAGCTCTTCCATGCTCATGTAGCACGGGTACACGTGACCGGCAGCCTGCAATTCGGCGAGCACCGCCTTGTAGCGCTCCATGCGCTGCATCTGGTAGAACGGGCCTTCGTCGTAGTCCAGGCCCAGCCAGTCCATGCCTTCAATGATCACGTCCACCGCGGCCTGGGTGGAGCGGTCGAGGTCGGTGTCTTCGATGCGCAGGATGAAGTCGCCGCCGTTGGCACGCGCAAAGGCCCACGGATACAGCGCGGAGCGGATGTTGCCGAGGTGGATGAAACCCGTCGGCGACGGGGCAAAACGGGTACGGACGCGTTGTGTCATAGCTAGCTCAAGCATCTCCATTCACGCCGAGTGTGTCGAGCGATGTCGACCGGCTCGGCCCGAACGGGCAGTTGTTCAAATCAAGGTATCGAGGCCGCGCGCAAGGTCGGCCTTGATGTCGTCGAGGTGTTCCAGGCCCACGGCCACGCGGATCAGGCCCTGGCCGATGCCGGCGGCCTGGCGCTGCGCCTCGCTCAGCTTGCCGTGCGAGGTGCTGGCCGGGTGCGTGAGCAGGGTCTTGGTGTCACCGAGGTTGGTGCACAGCGACATCACCTGCAGCGCATCGAGCACGTGGAAGGCACGCGCACGCGCCTGCTCCGGGCTGTCGGCCTTGACGTCGAAGGACAGCACGGCGCCGCCCAGACCGCTCATCTGCTGCATGGCCAACGCATGCTGCGGATGGCTTTCCAGCCCCGGGTAGTAGACGCGCGCCACGGCCGGATGTACCTCCAGCCACTGCGCAAGTTCCAGCGCGAGTGCGCTCTGGGCGCGCATGCGCAGGTCCAGCGTCTCCATGCCCTTGAGCACCACCCAGGCGTTGAAGGGCGACAACACCATGCCGCCGTTCTTCTGCACCGGCAGGAATTTCTCGCGCACCATCTGTTCGCTGGCGCACAGGGCACCGGCCATCACGCGGCCCTGGCCGTCCAGGTACTTGGTGCCGGAGTGCATAACGATATCGGCGCCGAAGTCCATCGGGCGCTGCAAAGCCGGCGAGGCAAAGCAGTTGTCCACCGCCAGCAGCGCGCCGGCCTGGTGCGCCATCTCGGCCAGCGCGGCAATGTCGCACACCTCGCCCAGCGGGTTGGTGGGCGTCTCGGCAAACAGCAGCTTCGTGTTGGGGCGGATCGCGGCCTTCCAGGCGGCGAGGTCCGTCTGCGGCACCGCGGTGGACTCGACGCCGAAGCGCGCGAACTCGCTGCCGATCAGCTTGATGGTGGAGCCGAACATCGACTGCGAGAACACCACGTGGTCGCCCGACTTCAGCAGGCTGAAGCACATCAGCAGGATGGCGGCCATGCCGGAGGACGTGGCCAGGCAGGCCTCGGAACCTTCGAGCGCGGCCAGCCGCTGCTCCATGCTGCGCACGGTGGGGTTGCCCGAGCGGCCGTAGGTGTCGCCCTCCTCCTCGCCGGCAAAGCGGCGCGCCTGCGACTCGGCACTGGACTGCACGTAGCCACTGGTCAGGTACAACGCCTCGGAGTTTTCACCGTACTGGCTGCGCTCCACGGCGGCGCGCACTGCCAGCGTCTGCAGGTGCAGGCCGTCAGGCTGTTTGGCGCTGCTCATGCTCACTCCTCCTGGCTGTTGGGCAGCGCCAGGCGCGAGGTGTCAGCGTCGTCTTCGCTGCCCTTGACGCGGTTCGAATTGAGCCGCGCAATGTCTTCGGCCTGGATGTCGCCGGTGACGTAGACGCCATCGAAGCACGAGGCATCGAAACCGCACAGCTTGCCGTTGAGCCGGCCCACGGCCTGCTTCATGGCTTCCACGTCCTGGTAGATCAGCGCGTCGCAGCCGATGATCTGGCGCACCTCTTCCACCGTGCGGTTGTGCGCCACCAGTTCTTCCACCGTGGGCATGTCGATGCCATAGACGTTGGGGAAGCGCACCGGCGGCGCAGCGCTGGCCATGTAGACCTTGTTGGCGCCAGCTTCACGCGCCATCTGCACGATCTCGCGGCTGGTGGTGCCGCGCACGATGGAGTCGTCCACCAGCAGCACGTTGCGGCCCTTGAATTCGGAGCCGATCACATTGAGCTTCTGGCGCACGCTCTTCTTGCGCACCGCCTGGCCCGGCATGATGAAGGTGCGGCCCACGTAGCGGTTTTTCACGAAGCCTTCGCGGTACGGCAGGCCCAGCAGCTGGGCCAGCTGCATGGCGCTGGGGCGGCTGGATTCTGGGATTGGGATCACCACGTCGATCTCGCTCGGCGGCACGGTGGAAACCACGCGCTTGGCCAGCGTCTCGCCCAGGTTCAGACGCGCTTGGTAGACCGAGATGCCGTCCATCACCGAGTCGGGACGGGCCAGGTAGACGAATTCGAAGATGCAGGGGTTCAGGCGCGGGTTGTCGGCGCACTGCTGCGACTGCACCTGGCCCTGCAGGTCGACAAACACCGCCTCGCCCGGCTGCACGTCACGTTCGAACACATGGCCGGTGCCTTCCAGCACCACCGACTCGCTGGCCAGCATCACGGTGCCGTCGGCGCTGCGGCCCATGCACAGCGGGCGGATGCCGAAAGGATCGCGGAAGGCCAGCACGCCATGGCCGGCAATCAGCGCAATCACCGCATAGGAACCACGGATGCGCTTGTGCACTTGGCGCACGGCGGCAAACACATCGGCCACCTGCAGCGTCTTGCCGCGCGTGGCCTTGTCCAGCTCGTCGGCCAGCACGTTGAGCAGCACCTCGGAGTCGCTCTCGGTGTTGATGTGGCGGTGGTCGGTGTTGAACAGCTCGGCCTTGAGCGCGTGCGCATTGGTCAGGTTGCCGTTGTGCACCAGCACGATGCCGAACGGGGCATTGACGTAGAACGGCTGCGCCTCTTCCTCGCTGAAGGCGTTGCCGGCGGTCGGGTAGCGCGCCTGGCCCAGGCCACAGTTGCCCGGCAGCGCGCGCATGTTGCGCGTGCGGAACACGTCCTTCACCATGCCCTTGGCCTTGTGCATGAAGAACTTGCGATCCTGCTGGGTCACGATGCCGGCCGCATCCTGGCCGCGGTGCTGCAACAGCAGCAGCGAGTCGTAGATCAGCTGGTTGACGGGTGCGTTGCTGACAACGCCGACGATTCCACACATAGTTCCATCCAGTCCGGAGCACCCGCTTGTGGCAGGCCGCCCCGATGATTCACGGGAGATACTTCCCAAACTCTTCCGGCAGCATCGGCTTCAGGCCCTTGAGGGCCGCCGTCGACACCGTTGCCCCGGTGGACTCCTGCCACCAGGCGCTGCTCTTGAACGGCGTCATGTGCATCACGACGGTCGCCGCCAGCAGCAAGATCACGCCGCGCGCCAGGCCGAACACCGCGCCCAGCACCCGGTCCATCGGCCGCAGCCCCACGGACTCCACCAGCTTCTTCATCAGCCAGGCCAGCAGGCCGGCAGCAAACACCGTGGCAATGAACACCAGCACAAAGCCGGCCGCATAGCGAATCATCTCCGTCGCGCCCGCCATCGGCAAGCGCTGCGCCACGTCGGGCGCAAACCACTGCGCCAGCACGAAGGCCACGATCCAGGCCAGCACCGACACCACCTCGTACACCAGCCCGCGCCAGGCGCCCAGCGCCAGCGACGCGAGCAAGACCACCAGGAAAATCCAGTCCAGCGCCGGCATTCCTGCCCTTACAAGGTGAGGATCGCCGCCGGCAGATCAAGCTTCTTGATCTTGTCGGCCGCCTTGTCGGCCTCGGCCTTGCTGGTGAACGGGCCCACCCGCACGCGGATGCGCTTGCCTTCGCTGGTCTCGATCACATGGGTATAGGTCTTCAGGCCGGCGCGCTCCACCTTGAGGCGCACTTCGCGCGCCTTGGTCACGTCGGCAAAGGCGCCCACCTGCACGATGTAGCGCTCGCCATTGGCGGCCGCCGGCTTGGCCGCGTCCTTGGCGGCTTCCTTCGGCGCCTCTTTGGCGGTGTCCTTGGCCGGCTCCTTGCCTTCCAGCAGGGCCAGTGCCTTGGCGCCGTTGTCGGCCGGTGCCTTGGCAGCCGGCTTGTCGGCAGTTTTGTCCGCGGGCTTGGCCTCGGCCTTGGCTTCAGGCTTCACTTCGGGTTTGGTCTCGGCCTTGGCCTCCACCTTCGGCTCCGGCTTCACCTCGGCTTTGGCGTCCGATTTGGTTTCCGTGATGATGGCCGTCTTGGCCGGTGCCGGTGTGGCCGCAGGCGCGGCCACTGCCGGGGCTGACGCCACCGGCTCGGGTGCCGCCAGCGGCTTGACCTTGGCCTTGTCGGGAATCTCGATCGGGATGTCCACCGCAATCGGGCGCGGCTGCTTGTCCACCAGCAGCGGGAAGCCGATCACGCCGGCCAGCACCAGCACCACGGCACCGATCAGGCGGTGCTTGGCGCGCCGGCGCATCACCTCCACGCTCTCGGGCTGCGGCGCCGCGGCTGCCTGGTCGTCACCACCCTTGCGGAACTTGAAAAAGGCCATGTGATTACGGGCTCAGATGCTTGGCTTGGAGGCGCGGCACGCCCTGCTGCAGGACGCCACCGACGGTGTAGAACGATCCGAAGACCACGATTCTATCAGCGGGGTCTGCCGCGGCGATGGCCGCCTGCAGGGCCTGCATGGGGTCGGCAAAGGCCGCCGCCGTGACGTTGGGCTTGGGGTTCTGCGCCTGCCAGAAGGTCTGCAGCGCAGCGGCGCTGGCCGCGCGCGGCGTGGGCAGGTCGGTGAAGTACCAGCGGTCCACCAGCGGCAGGATACGCGCCAGCATGGGCGCCAGGTCCTTGTCGGCCATGGCACCGAACACGGCGTGGGTGGTGGGGTAGTAGCCCATGGCGTCCAGGTTGGCGGTGAGCGCGGCCACCGAGTGCGGGTTGTGCGCCACGTCCAGCACCAGCGTGGGCTGGCCCGGAATGATCTGGAAGCGCCCCGGCAACTCCACAAAGGCCAGACCGTTGCGCACCGCCTGCGCGGTCACGGGCAGCTGCTCGCGCAGCGCGGTCAGCGCCGCCAGCACGCCGCTGGCGTTGACCAGCTGGTTGGCGCCTCTGAGCGCCGGGTACGCCAAGCCGGCATAGCGCCGGCCGCGGCCGGCCCAGCCCCACTGCTGCTTGTCGCCCGAGAAATTGAAGTCCACACCAAAACGCCACAGGTCGGCGCCGATCTCGGTGGCGCGGTCCAGCACGCTCTGCGGTGGCACCGGGTCGCTCACGACGACGGGTTTGCCGGTGCGCATGATGCCGGCCTTCTCGCGCCCGATGGCCTCGCGGTTGTCGCCCAGAAACTCCATGTGGTCCAGGTCGATGCTCGTGATGACGGCGCAGTCGGTGTCGATGATGTTCACCGCATCCAGCCGGCCACCCAGCCCCACTTCCAATATGGCCACATCCAGCTGGGCACGCGTCATGCAGTCCAGAATGGCCAGGGTGGTGAACTCGAAGTAGGTGAGCGAGATTTCAGCGCCATTTTCGGCCCGAGCCCTTTCCACACGCTCGAAAGACGCTACCAATTCAGTAGCATCCACGCTCTGCCGCTGCAGGCGCAGCCGCTCTTCAAAGTGCACCAGATGCGGCGAGGTGTAGACACCGGTGCGGTAGCCCGCCTCGCCCAGGATGGACTCCAGCATGGCGCAGGTGGAACCCTTGCCATTGGTGCCGGCCACGGTGATCACCGGGCAGGCAAAGCGCAGGTCCATGCGCTCGGCCACGGCGCGCACGCGCTCCAGCCCCATGTCAATGTTCTTCGGGTGCAGGCGCTCGCAGTGCGCCAGCCAGTCAGAAAGCGTATTCATTGCAGGACGTTCTTGATATCCGACAATTGTCGCCCATGAGCACCTCCATCACCCTCTACGGCATCCCCAACTGCGACACGGTCAAGAAGGCGCGCGCCTGGCTGGCCGAACGGGGCGCTGCCGTGCAGTTCCACGACTTCAAGAAACAGGGCGTGCCCGAGGCCGGGCTGGACCGCTGGCTGGCCACGGCCGGCTGGGAAAAGCTGCTGAACCGCCAGGGCACTACCTGGCGCAAGCTGGACGCCACCACCCAAGCCAGCGTGACCAACGCCGCCAGCGCCCGCACCCTGATGCTGGCGCAGGCCAGCGTGATCAAGCGCCCGGTGGTGGAATGGCCGGACGGCAGCGTGACCGTGGGCTTTGACGCCACCATTTGGACGAACCGCTTGAAGTAGGCACCTGCCTTAAAATTGCCGGTTTGCTCCTGCAACCGAGAACACCATCATGACCCAGCAATACACCGGCGTGACTGTCGCCACCCAGGCCAATGTCTACTTCGACGGCAAGTGCGTCAGCCACAGCATCACCCTGGCCGACGGCACCAAGAAGTCGGTGGGCGTCATCCTGCCCGCCACCCTGACCTTCAACACCGGCGCACCCGAGATCATGGAATGCGTGGCCGGCAGCTGCGAGTACAAGCTCAAGGGCAGCGACGCCTGGGTCAAGTCCAGCGCCGGCGAGAAGTTCAACGTGCCGGGCAACTCCTCGTTCGAGATCCGCGTGAGCGAGCCCTACCACTACATCTGCCACTTCGGCTGATCCAAAGCTACTGCGGAGGCGTGATGCTTCGTTGCAGCCCAAAGCAAATCCTCACGCACCTCAAGTGCGTTCCGGTTTCCTTCGGGCACCCGCGCCTCGCCTGACGCCTCCTCGCTACGCTTTCACCAACTTCACACCGGATAGCGCCATGTCCAACACCATCCTGCAAAACCTCCCGCTCGGCCAGAAGGTCGGCATCGCCTTCTCCGGCGGCCTGGACACCAGCGCCGCCCTGCTGTGGATGAAGAAGAAGGGCGCCCTGCCCTACGCCTACACCGCCAACCTGGGCCAGCCCGACGAGCCGGACTACGACGCCATTCCCAAGAAGGCCCTGGCCTACGGCGCCGAAGTGGCGCGCCTGATCGACTGCCGCCGCCAGCTGGCGCACGAAGGCATTGCCGCGCTGCAGGCCGGCGCCTTCCACATCCAGACCGCCGGCGTGACCTACTTCAACACCACGCCGCTGGGCCGTGCCGTCACCGGCACCATGCTGGTGGCCGCCATGAAGGAAGACGACGTCAACATCTGGGGCGACGGCTCCACCTTCAAGGGCAATGACATCGAGCGTTTCTACCGCTACGGCCTGCTGACCAACCCCAGCCTGAAGATCTACAAGCCCTGGCTGGACCAGACCTTCATCGACGAGCTGGGCGGTCGCAAGGAGATGAGCGAATTCCTCATCGCCAACGGCTTCGACTACAAGATGAGCGTGGAGAAGGCCTACAGCACCGACAGCAACATGCTGGGCGCCACCCACGAAGCCAAGGACCTGGAGCACCTCAACAGCGGCATCAAGATCGTCAACCCCATCATGGGCGTGCCCTTCTGGCGCGACGACTGCGTGGTGAAGGCCGAAGAAGTGACGGTGCGCTTTGAAGAAGGCCAGCCCGTCGCCCTGAACGGCCAGACCTTCAACGACCCGGTGGCCCTGATCCTCAAGGCCAACGAGATCGGCGGTCGCCACGGCCTGGGCATGAGCGACCAGATCGAAAACCGCATCATCGAAGCCAAGAGCCGCGGCATCTACGAAGCCCCCGGCCTGGCGCTGCTGCACATTGCCTACGAGCGCCTGGTGACCGGCATCCACAACGAAGACACCATCGAGCAGTACCGCATGAACGGCATGAAGCTCGGCCGCCTGCTCTACCAGGGCCGCTGGTTCGACCCGCAAGCCATCATGCTGCGCGAAACGGCCCAGCGCTGGGTGGCGCGCGCCGTCACCGGCGAGGTGACGCTGGAACTGCGCCGCGGCAACGACTACTCCATCCTCAACACCGAAAGCCCCAACCTCACCTACGCGCCCGAGCGCCTGAGCATGGAAAAGGTGGAAGACGCCCCCTTCAGCCCCGCCGACCGCATCGGCCAGCTGACCATGCGCAACTTGGACATCACCGACACGCGCGCCAAGCTGGGCGTTTATACCGACACTGGCCTGCTGTCGTTTGGCGGAGACGGGGAGTTTTTGAAGCTGGGCAAGTAAGCCGAATGCTGTTAGAATTTTCCTCGTAGGTAAGCGTGAGGTTTGTAGAGGTCGTCGGCAACGGTGACAACCCGAACGGGTGGAATCCTCGAACTCAGGACCTACACCAATTTCAAACGCCCGCTATTGCGGGCGTTTTCTTTTAGGCCACGGAACGCCCTTCATCCACGGCTTGCACCAAGCGCTGTATCTCGGCCGCATCCTGACACCAAAACTTCAGGCCATAGCCTTCGGTCTTCTCCCGGTTGCGATACACGGTCTTCGCCAGCAAACGCAAGTAGCGATCTTCGACCTCCCCATAAGGGTTACGGTGCACTGAAAAGAAAACTCCAGATGCCACGGCATCCGCCAGTTGCAAGCCAGCCAGTTGATCGTGGTTGATAGCTCGAATCTTGAGGGGATCAATCACCCCCCAGTCCACACGCACATCGCGCTCCGCGCCATCGTCCCGGAGCTTGAGTAAATAACCTCGCAAATCGTCATACGACATCGCGCTACGGTTTGAGAACACCATTTCCACAGCACCAGTCCCACGCCCTGTTCGCTTAGCGTCACGGCACAGCCATGACACCCGCTCAACCAACAGTCGTGTCGCATACCGATAAAGCGCATAGGCCTGATGTTGAAAAATTTCTGGTTCAGGAATGGAAGGCTTGTGAACCAGCACGTTCACTGTCCGCACGGGAGCACTGCCAATCAAGCGCGCAAGCGGCACCCGTTGCTCATGTCGGAGCTCCCGAAAGTGCAACGGCTTCTTGGGTTCTTTCTTCAGAATCTCGCGGGCTTGTCTCGCGAGTTGAACAACCTGCAAATCGTTCTCTTTGCGCACAACCAAGGCTGACAGTACGAACCAGCGAGAACTCCCCTGCTCGTTAGGCAGGAATTTGAAGCCCTCGTCTCCCGACTCGTCTACATAGGCCACAAAGCTAGCAGTCATGCGTCACCCAATCTTCCGGAAGGATTGATATCAAATATTTTTGGGATGCAATTCCAAAAGCCTTATCCAATTCCGCAAACACGGAATCTAGCTGTGGGTTGCAGGAGCGCTAGGCGTTTGGACTTGTCGTCAGCCGACTTGATGAGCACGGTATCCCCCCTCGCAATTCTTATGGCCCCGACTTTATCGCGGGGCTGCAGGGGGCTGGCCTTATTGGCTTGGGTAAAAACCCGCCGGCTCAGAGATTGGCAATGGCTTCCCGCACCGCCGACAGCTGCCGGCGCGAGACGGACAGCACTTCTTCAATGCCGTTGAGCCGCACGGCCCAGCCCTCGCCCTCTTCGGGGTCGTAGTGCTTTTCCAGCGCGCGCACAGCGCGGCGGGCCACCAGGGCGTTGCGGTGGATGCGCAGGAACTGCGCGGGGTACTTTTCTTCCAGTTCGCTTAAGGCGCCGTCGAGGATGTAGCTCTTGGCGGCGGTGCGCACGGTGATGTACTTGAGCTCGGCCTTGAAGTACAGCACCTCCGACAGCGGCACGCGCTCGGTGCGGCCGCGCTCCTGGATCACCAGGCATTCCTCGGGAAAATCGGGCTTTTGCGCTTGCCTGGATTGCAGCAGTCGCTCCACTTTTTGTAGCGCCTGTTGCAGCCGCTCCAGCCGCACCGGCTTGGTGAGATAGTCCACGGCTTCGATCTCGAAGGCCTGCACCGCGTGTTCGGCATGGGCGGTGACGAAGACGATGGCTGGGGCGCGTGGCAGTTCGCGCAGGGTGCGCGCCAGCGTCAGGCCGTCGGCGCCGGGCATGTGGATGTCGAGCAGGGCCACGTCAAAGCTCTGCTTGCGCAGCAGTTCGATGGCCTGGGTGGCGTTGGCGGCCTCACCGCCCACAGCCACTGCCGGGGCGGTGCAATCGCCCAGCAGGGTGCGCAGGCGCGAGCGGGCCAGGGTTTCGTCGTCGACGATCAGGGCCTGCAACGTCATACGGGCACCTCGATGCGGACCTGGAACAGGCCGTCCTTGTAGACATGGCGGAACTGGCCTTGCACGTCGTGCAGCAGGCGCAGGCGGTCGCGCACGTTGTCGAGCGCCAGGCCGTGGCCGTGCGCGCCGGGGCCGGCCGGCACGGTGTTGGTGACCTTGATCACCACGTTGGAGCCGCGCCGCTTGGTGGAGATGCGAATCTGCGCGCCTTCGGTGCTGGGCTCCACGCCGTGGCGCACGGCGTTTTCCAGCAGCGGCTGCAGCAGCAGGGGCGGCAGGCGGGCGGCGTCGGCCGCCGGGTCCAGCGCCCATTCCAGCCGCAGGCGCTCGCCAAAGCGCACCTGCTCGATCTCCAGGTAGCGGCGCGCCAGCGCTATCTCGTCGGCCAGGGTGACGGATTCGCCCTGGTCCACCAGCGCGTGGCGGAACAGGTCGCTCAGGTCTTCCAGCAGCGCCTCGGCGCGCGCGGGCTCGGCGCGCACCAGGGCAATGGCGCTGTTGAGGGTGTTGAACAGAAAGTGCGGCCGGATGCGCGACTGCAGCTCGGCCAGCCGCGCCGTGGTGGCCGCCGGCGTCTTGCCGCGCTCGCGCAGTGCCAGCGCGCCCACCAAGGCACCAGCCAGCAGCGCGCCGCTGGCGGCACTGGCCAGCCAGGGCGGCGCCTCCAGCAGGCCCGACAGCGCCAGC
>JAYRLJ010000025.1:0-17055 GCA_041905305.1 Hylemonella sp.
CGCGGGGCGGGGGCTTCGGCCGGGCCGCGCGGCACCGCCGTGACGCCGGCGCGCACCACCTCGGCCATGAAGGCTGCGGTGTAGAGCGTAAGGCCCAGCAGCACGGCCAGGAATTCCGGTGTGAGCGCGAAGACGACGTCCGGTGCATCGGCGGGGCCGGTGAGCCAGGCCAGACCATTTTTGTCGAGTGCCAGCGGGCCGGCGGTCCAGGCCTCGCCAATGGCCGGCAGCGTCTGCGCCAGCACCAGGTACCACATCAGCAGTTGCAGCAGCACCGGGATGTTGCGAAAGAGCTCCACATAGGCCGCGCACAGGCCACGCAGCAGCAGGTTGTCCGACAGGCGCCCGACGCCCAGCAGCGTGCCGAGCAAGGTGGCCAGCACGATGCCCGCCACTGCCACACGCAGCGTGTTGGTCAACCCGACCAGAAAAGCGCGCCAGTAGGTCTGGCCGGCATCGAAAGCCAGCAGGCTCTCGCCGATGTCGAAGCCGGCCGGCTGCAGCAGGAAGTCAAACCCGCTCTGGATGCCGCGCAACTGCATGTTGTGCGCCGTGTTGCTGGCCAGGAACCAGACCAGCAAGGCAATCAGCGCCACCGCCAGCACCTGCCAGATCAGACCACGCACCGCCCGACGACGCCAAGACCAGTTTTTCATGCCAGAGATGAATATGGATAGAAGAAGTAATCTAAGCGCGCCCACCACTCAGCCCAGAAACGCCGTGGAACCGGCTCCGCCGGCCCACTGGCGTTGCCCCCTGCAAGGGGCTGAGGGCTGCGGCTCCAAGCCTGCCTGCGCAGGCTTGGACAGACCGAAGAGCCACAGCCTCTGGCGCGGGCCTGTCTGGCGAAGCGACACGCAGTGCGCGCAGCCTGGGGGTGTTCAACGTATCGGCATCGGATACATCAACCCACCCTTGCTCCACAGGTTGTTGGCGCCGCGCGGCAGCTTGAGCGTGGACTTGTCACCCACATTGCGGTCGAAGATCTCGCCGTAGTTGCCCGTGGTCTTGAGGGCGCGGACCAGCCATTCCTTGTCCAGGCCGAGCAGCTTGCCGGTGTCTTCGCCGGTGCCGAGCAGGCGCTTGACCACCGGGTCGTCGCTGCCCTTCATCTGCTCCACATTGGCCTGCGTGATGCCGTACTCCTCGGCCTCCATCAGGCCGTGGATGACCCATTTGACGATGGCAAACCACTCGTCGTCCCCGCGGCGCACCATGGGGCCGAGCGGCTCTTTGGAGATCAGCTCGGGCAGGATGATGTGCTCCGCCGGGTTCTTGGCTTCCTTGGTGCGGATCGAGGCCAGGCCGGAGGCGTCGGTGGTGTAGGCGGCGCAGCGGCCGGAGAAGTAGGCGCCGTTGGCGGCGTCGAGTTTCTCGAACACCACCGGCTTGATGCCCAGCTTGTGGGTGCGCGAATAGTCGCTCATGTTTTTCTCGGTGGTGGTGCCGGCCTGCACGCACACGGTCTGGTTCTTCAGCTGCTTGGCGCTCTTGATCTTGCTCTTGGTCGGCACCATGAAGCCCTGGCCGTCGTAGTAGGTGACAGCCGTCATGTGCAGGCCGAGCGAGGCGTCGCGCGTCAGCGTGAAGGTGGTGTTGCGCGACAGGATGTCGACCTCGCCCGACTGCAGGGCGGTGAAGCGCTGCTGGGCGTTGAGCGGCACGTACTTCACTTTTTCGCCATCGCCCAGCACGGCTGCGGCCGCGGCGCGGCAGATGTCGACATCGAGGCCGTTCCACTTGCCGTTGGAGTCGACCGCGCTGAAGCCAGCCAGGCCGGTGTTGACGCCGCAGACCAGCTGGCCGCGCGCCTTGATGCCGTCCAGGGTCTTGCCGGCGTGGGCCGGGGTGGCCTGCAGG
Organism: Hylemonella sp.; assembly: GCA_041905305.1. GTDB lineage: Bacteria > Pseudomonadota > Gammaproteobacteria > Burkholderiales > Burkholderiaceae_C > Hylemonella. The sequence continues at coordinate 1,861 of JAYRLJ010000025.1, forward strand.
GCCGCCAGGGCGGTGGCAAGGGCAGCGAGGCGCAGGAAGGGATGTTTCATGGGCATTTCTCCAAAAAGACCGATGACGTGTGACCAGCGCGCAATGTAGCCGCTGGGCATCAGGGCAGTATCAGGGTAAACGATGGCGGCGCGACGATCCGCATGCCGGGGCCGAGCCTGGCCGCCGTGTTGGTGCAGGCAGGCAAGTCTCATGCCACCGTTGGCGTGGGCCGGCGCGTCGCCTGGGTGACGCGGTGTGGGGGCATCCCGGGTGCACCTGACGTGCCGATCGCGCTAGGCTGCGCGCTACAGGAGACACGACCCCATGCGCGCGCATCACAAGTTCTGGCCCCGCCGCCTGCCCCATGCCATCACCCCACCGGCCACCTCGCTGTGGGACAACCTAGCCACCAGCGCCCGCCGCTACCCGGACAAGGCGGCCCTGGTGTTCTTCGGGCGGGTCTTCAGCTATGCCGAATTGCTACAAAAAGCAGAGCGACTGGCGTCCTTCCTGCAAGGTCTGGGCGTGCAAAAGGGTGACCGGGTGGTGCTCAATATGCAGAACTGCCCGCAACTGGTGATTGCCCACTTTGCCATCCTGCGCGCCAATGCCGTGGTGGTGCCGGTCAATCCGATGAACAAGGCCGACGAGCTGTGGCACTACATCACCGACCCGGATGCCAAGGTGGCGCTGACCACGGCCGACCTAGCGGGCGAACTCGCCCGCGCCAGCGAGGCGCTGCCGCCGGGGCAGGGGCTGGCGCACCTGATCGTGACGCAGTTCACCGACGCCTTTGACGCCAGCCTCCAGGGCGAGGAGGCGCCGCCAACGGCGTGGCACGACTGGTTGCTGACACGCCATGCCCTGCCGGTGCTGGCCGGCGGTCAGGTGCATGCCTGGGACGCGGCATTAGCCACCCCGCAGCCCCTGCCTGCCTTGCAGGTGGGGCCGGCCGATCTGGCGCTGCTGCCCTACACCAGTGGCACCACCGGGTTGCCCAAGGGCTGCATGCACTGCCATGCCGGCATCATGCACAACGCGGTGGCCAGTGGCCTGTGGGGCGGCGGCACGGCGGAGAACGTCACGCTGGCGGCGGTGCCGATGTTCCACATCACCGGCATGGTCAGCGTCATGCACGCCAGCATCTACCTCGGCGCCACGCTGGTCATCATGCCGCGCTGGGACCGCGAGCTGGCCGGGCGCCTGATCTCGCGGCGGCGCGTGACGCACTGGACCAACATTCCGACCATGGTGATCGATTTGCTGGCCAGTCCCCACCTGGCGCAGTACGACCTGTCGAGCCTGGTCTACATCGGGGGCGGTGGGGCCGCCATGCCGCAGGCGGTGGCGCAGCGCCTGTACGAGCAGTTTGGCCTGCGCTACGTCGAAGGCTATGGCCTGACCGAGACCGCCGCGCCGTCGCACACCAACCCGCCCGATGCCGCCAAGCAGCAGTGCCTGGGCATCCCCTTCATCAGCACCGACTCCCGCATCGTCGACCCCGAGACGCTGCAGGAACTGCCGGTGGGCGAGGCGGGCGAGATCGTGACCCATGGGCCCGAGGTGTTCCTGGGCTACTGGAAGCGGCCCGAGGCCACGGCGGAGGCCTTCATCGAACTGGATGGCAAGCGTTTCTTCCGCACCGGTGACCTGGGGCGGGTGGACGAGGACGGCTACTTCTTCATGACCGACCGCTTGAAGCGCATGATCAACGCCTCCGGCTTCAAGGTCTGGCCGGCCGAGGTGGAGGCCTTGATGTTCAAGCACCCGGCGATCCAGGAGGCCTGCATCATCGCCACGCGCGACAGCTACCGCGGCGAGTCGGTCAAGGCGGTGGTGGTGCTGCGGCCGGCGCAGCGCGGGCAGGTGAGCGAGGCCGAGCTGATGGCCTGGTGCCGCGAGCACATGGCGGTGTACAAGGTGCCGCGCGTGGTGCAGTTCGTCGACGCCCTCCCTAAGAGCGGCAGCGGCAAGGTGATGTGGCGTGCGTTGCAGGAGGCAGAGCTGGCCGCCGCCGGCCCCCGTGGATAATTGGTTCGAGTGACGCCGCCGCCGGCGGCACCCGAAGCACGAGTGCATGAATCCGACCGACCATCAGGACACCCTGGGCAAACCGCTGACCGGCTGGCGGCTGCGCCTGTACACGATCATCTTCGAGGCCGATACGCGGGCTGGCCGGCTGTTCGACCAGTGGCTGATCGTCTTCATCCTGGCCAGCATCGTGGTGGTGATGATGGACAGTGTGCAGATGCTGTCCTCACGCTACAACCGGGTGTTTTCCGGCCTGGAGTGGCTGTTCACCGCGATCTTCACGCTGGAGTACATCGCCCGGCTGGTCTGTGTGCGCCATCCCTTGCGTTATGCCCGGAGCTTCTACGGCATCATCGATCTGCTGGCGCTGCTGCCGACTTATCTGGCCCTGCTGGTCCCCGAGGCGCATGCGCTGATCGACGTGCGGGTCTTGCGGCTGCTGCGCGTGTTCCGCATCTTCAAGCTCACCGCCTATCTGGTCGAGTACCAGGCACTCGGCCGTGCCCTGCGTGCCAGCCGGCGCAAGATCCTGGTCTTCATCTCGGCCGTGCTGATGGTGGTGCTGGTGATGGGCACGCTGATGTACGTGGTTGAGGGGCCGGCCAACGGCTTCACCAACATTCCGACCGGGGTCTACTGGGCCATCACCACCATGACCACGGTGGGCTTTGGCGACATCACGCCCAAGACCGAACTGGGGCGCTTCATCGCCTCGCTCATGATGCTGCTGGGCTGGGGCACGCTGGCGGTACCGACCGGCATCGTCACCGCCGAGATGACGGCGCAACGCATGGTGCGCACCCCCACCACCCGCACCTGCCATGAATGCCTGACCGAAGGCCAGACACCCGAGGCCAACTACTGCCTGCACTGCGGCGCGCGGCTGCCGGCCTACGAGACGGAAGACACCGCTACCGGTTGACTCGCGTGCGATTTACCAGGTGCTGACCAGTGCCGGCTTGCTGGTAGCGGGGGCATCGGTCGAGCAGCTGTCCCCGCAGCCATGGAGCTCTTCGGCTGGCAGGGCCTCGGGGGCAGACACCACACCGGTCAGGGGGTCGTAGCCGACACGGCGCAAGTGCAGCGCCAGTGCCGCGTCCATGCTCTGCGCATGCTGCGGGAACCAGAGCGCGAGTTCCGAGGCCATCTCGCGCACCACGGCCAGTGCCCCCTGGCGGCCCTGCGCCAGGCCCTCGCGCATCACCTTGAGCACCACCTCGTGCTGCATCGAATGGCAGTTGGACGAGGCGAAGCGGGTGTGCTTCATCCAGGCATCCTCGCGGCCGAAATGGTCGTCGGTGTGCTCGATCAGAGCCTGCCAGGCGTCCAGCAACTCGGCATCCGGGGCGGCGGCGACCTGGGCAAGCAGGTCGACGAACTCGCGGTGGGTGTCATCCATCAGGGGCAGATCCAGCACCAGGGCCTCGGACCATTGCAACGCTGCCATGTGTCAACTCCATAGTAGAGCCCGCAGCGTAAACGCTGGGCCGGCCGAGCGACTTGACCCAGGTCAGAAAGCCGGCGGGAATTGACCCGGGCCCAGCGCGCTCCGGCGTGGGCGGGTTAAGCTTGCGGCCTCATGCCTCAAACCCTGTTTGCGCCACCGGCGGTGGCCCCTTCGGTCCTGAACGACACCCTGCGGCAGCGTGGCTTTGCCGTGCTCGATGCCGCCGGTGTGTGCACCGCCAGCGGCTGCGCGTTGCAAGAACTGCAGGCCCTGCTGCCTTATTGGGATGACCTGCCACCCGACGCCTTCCTGAAGGACGGTGGACGCTACCGGCGCCGGCGCCACTCCTGTTTTGTGGTCGATGGCCAGCAGGTGCGTCAGGTGCCGCACCGTGCCCACTGGCAGCCGGTCGAGTACAACGCCCTGCATGGCGGCATGCAGCGCCTGTTCGAGCCGTCGGCGCCCGCCATGCTGCAGCAGCCGGCATGGCCGGGGCTGCTGCGCTGGCTGGGGGCCGTGGCGTCCGCCCTGCGTGGCACGCGGCCCTGGTATGTGGAGGCGCACCCGTTTCGCATCGACACCACCGACGGCATTGGCCGGCCCACGCCCGAGGGTGCGCACCGCGATGGCGTCGATCTGGTGGCCGTTTTCCTGCTGGCACGCGTGGGCGTCAAGGGCGGTGAGACGCGGGTCTTCGAGGCCGAGGGGCCCAACGGCCAGCGCTTCACGCTGAGCGAGCCCTGGTCGTTGCTGTTGCTGGACGATGCCCGCATGATCCACGAAACGACGCCGATCCAGCCGCTGGCGGCCGCCGGGCACCGCGATACGCTGGTCGTGACGCTGCGTGCCGGCGGTTTTCAGGGCGAGGCATGATGCAGATGCTTGATGTTGCGCAAAATGATGCAGGTCAATTCAGCGCATAGTCCAAGCTGACGACACACAAGGAGGCGATCCATGTTCAAGCACATCCTGGTCCCAGTCGACGGTTCCGAGACCGCGCAGAAGGCGGTCGAGAAAGCGGCCGGCCTGGCCAAGGCCTTTGGCAGCGCGGTCAGCGTGATCTACGTCATCGATCCCTATCCCTTCACCGGCCTGGGCAGCGACTTTGCCTACGGCCAGGCCGAGTACCTGAGTGCGGCCACCGCCGAGGCCGAGCAGGCCATCCAGGCGGCGCGCCAGACGCTGACGCAAACCGGCATCACGCCCACTACCAAGGTGGTGGAGGAGCACGCCACCTGGCGCGGCATCCTCGACGCGGCCAAGACCTTCGGGGCTGACCTGATCGTCATGGGCTCGCATGGCCGCCACGGCCTGGAGAAGGTGGTGCTGGGCAGCGTGGCGCAGCGTGTGCTGTCGCAGGCGCACCTGCCGGTGTTCGTGGTGCGCGACTGATCAACCCTGCCGACGGGCCTGCATCTGCCGGCCCATGTCGGCGAGTGTGGCGTCGTCCATGTGCGCGCGGGCAGCGGGGAACGCGACACCTTCCTCGTTGAGGATGTGATCACCATAGAGGGTGCGGAACGCGGTGACGGCGTCGTGCGTCGCGCGGTTCGGCTTTTCCGTGCAGCCAGGCTCGCGCCAGCGCAGCAGCGGCTGGCGCACCTCGCCCCACAACGTTTCCATGCGTCGGTGATCCGCCTGCAGTCGCTGCACGAGGGCGCGCAGATCGGTATTGCCCACCGCCAGCAGCAGCGGAAAGACATGTGTCTCCTCGTCGGCATGGTGCAGTGGTGCCGCGTTGTCGAAGTAGCGCAGCACGTCGGCCGCGGCCGAGCGGCTCTGGGCATCGTGCCCGTGCTGTTCGATGTAGTCCAGCAGCCGGCCCAGCAGGTCCAGGCTGCGCTGGACGCGTTCGTGGCAGGCTTCGAGCATCTCGTAGGGTTGCTCAAACCCGACGGCCGGCGCGTCGAAGCCGGGCAGGGCGGTTCCCATCTTCCAACCCCTCAAGCCGCTGGCTTGGCCGTCAACTCGGCCAGCTGTTTGCGCAGCGCCTTCTCCTCGGTGAAGCGCGCTGTGGCATCGCGTGCCACGGCCAGCGAACCCAACATGCGGCCCTGCGCGTCCTTCACCATCTCGAAGCTCATGTCCACGTAGATGGACTCCAGGCTCTTGTGCAGTGAGCGCGTGATCATCGAACTGCGGCCGGGCTTGACGCCGCCGCGCTCAATGGCCGAATTGAAGCCGTCCCAGTGTGCTTTGCGCATACGCTCGGGGATGATCATGTCCAGGCTCTGGCCGATGGTTTCAGCCGCCGACCAGCCGAATACCCTCTCGGCACCCCCGTTCCAGACCCGGATGATGCCGTCGAGGTCGCAGAAGATCACCGCCTCCGGCATGCTGTGCAGGATGGCGACGGCGGTGGATTCAAGGGTGGTCTGTCCCGACATGAGGTGCTCTGCTGGAAGTGTGTGACGGCATTAGGTTAGCCCAACCCTCCCCCCGCACCAATAGTCCGACAGAACTAGGCCCCGCGGGTAAGGTTTTTCGGCGACCGTGTCAGCCGCACTGCCCGACAAAGCCGCAGGCGGTGCAGAAGTCGCAGCCGTCCTTCTTGATCACCGTCGGGTTGCCGCATTCCGGACAGGGGCGCCCGGCCAATGCGGCGGATTCCTCCTCGCCTTGCGGTGCCTCCAGCACGCCCATCTCGCGCAGCGGGAAGCCGTCTTCGTCGAGCACGCCCAGCATGGCGTAGCGGTGGATGATGAGGCGTGCCATGTACGCCACGGTGGAAGGCCAGGTCTGCTGGCGGCGCTCGCCGTGCGGCAGGCCGGGCACGAAGGCCATGAAGTGGCCCAGCGGCTCGGCGTAGTTGAGCAGCTTGCGCAGCTTCATGCCGATCCAGGCCGGGTCGACCACGCGCATGTCGAGTGACAGGATGCGCGCCAGCCCGTCGAGCGCACGCGGGTAGTTGCCCGACAGGCCGACGGCGCAGGGGCGCGTGACCGGCTGGCCGTCCGGGCCCGGCAGCGTGACCTCCTTGAGCATGAGCGTAAAGGCCTCGCCGGTGCCCGGGTTATCGATGTCCACCGCCCACGCCAGCGTGCCGGACGGGCCGGTCTGCGGCTCGGCGCGGCTGAACATGGCGTCAATCACGGGGGTGCTCACCGCTGTCGTGCGCTCACGCCAGACACCGAGCTGCTCACAGCGCCAGCGGATCACGGCCGCGGTGGCGGCCACCACACCAGGGAAGAGGCGCATCTCGCCGTGCGGCGGGAAGGGCATCTGGAAGGCGCGCTCCTCGGCCACGGTGGCCAGCGCGTCGAGCTTGAGCTGCAGCCAGGCCGGGTCGTTGGCGCGCAGGTCCATCGAGAGCGTCTTGGCCAGCGCGCCCAGGCCGCGCGGTTGTTCGGCACCGTTGACCCAGACCTCGAAGGGCTGCGGCCGCCCGCCTTCCTCGGCCACCAGCTCACCGACGAAGAGCGCGAACTCGCCGAAGGGGTGGTGCACCATGAAGCTCCAGGCCGGGTTGCCGGCGGGCAACTCGGGCCGGCCCGGCCAGCGTAGCGACGACAGCACCGGTGCCGGCAGGCGCTCCAGCGCCAGGCGCCGGTTGGCATCGTCGAGCTGCATCGGCTCGGCCGCCGGCGCCACGCTCAGCACCGAGCCCAGCACCGCATTGGGCCGGTAGGTGGCGAGGCCCTTGAGGCCTGCCTGCCAAGCCTGCAGGTACAGGTCCTGGAAGTCGGCGTAGGGGTAGTCGGCCGGCACGTTGACGGTCTTGGAAATGGCGGTGTCGATGTAGGGCGCGACCGCCGCCACCATGGCTGCGTGGTCCTGCGCGCTCATCTCCAACGCCGTGACGAAGGCCGGTGTGAGGGCTGCGGCCTCGCCCTTGAGGTGGCGGTACAGGCGCCAGGCGTGGTCTTCCACCGCGTATTCCTTCAGGCTGCCATCGGGCATGCGCTTCTTGCGCGTGTAGTGCCAGCTGAAGGCGGGTTCGATGCCGTTGCTGGCGTTGTCAGCAAAGGCCAGGCTGATGGTGCCGGTGGGCGCAATTGAGAGCAGGTGCGAGTTGCGCAGGCCGTGGGCGCGGATCTTGTCCTTCAGCGCTGCCGGCAGCCTTGATGCGAAGGCCGGGCTGCTGAGGTAGAGGTCGGCGTTGAAGAGCGGGAAGGCGCCGCGCTCGCGCGCCAGTTCGTTGGAGGCTTCGTAGGCGGCATCACGCATCACTTCCGAGATGCGGCGCGCCATCTCGCGCGCCGGCGGCGTGTCGTAGCGCAGGCCGAGCATCACCAGTGCGTCGCCCAGGCCCGTGAAGCCCAGGCCGACGCGCCGTTTGTTGCGGGCCTCCTGCTGCTGTTGCGGCAAGGGCCAGACCGTGACGTCGAGCACGTTGTCGAGCATGCGCACGGCGGTGCGGCACAGTTCGGCGAAGCCGGTGAAGTCGAACTGCGTCGTGTCTTCGAACGGGGCGCGCACGAAGCGCGTGAGGTCGATCGAACCCAGGCAGCAGCAACCGTAGGGCGGCAGCGGCTGTTCAGCGCAAGGGTTGGTGCTCGCTATCGTCTCGCAGTACGACAGATTGTTGTCGCGGTTGATGGTGTCGAGGAACAGCACGCCTGGCTCGGCGTGGTCATAGGTGGAGCGCATGATCTGTTCCCACAGGTCGCGCGCGCGCAGCTTGCGGTAGACCCAAACACCCTTGTCGGGGCGCTGGTAAGCGCCCGCGGCTTTCTGTGCTTCGCCCGGTTCGGCGCGGTGCATCAGTTCGATCTCGCCGTCGGCCTGCACGGCCTGCATGAAGGCATCGGTCACGCCGACCGAGATGTTGAAGTTCTTCAGGTCGCCGCTGTCCTTGGCGTGGATGAACTCCTCAATGTCCGGGTGGTCGCAGCGCAGCACGCCCATCTGCGCGCCGCGCCGGCTGCCGGCAGACTCCACCGTCTCGCAGGAGCGGTCGTACACGCGCATGTAGCTCACCGGGCCGGACGCGCTGCTGCGCGTGCTGCCCACCCAAGCGCCACGCGGGCGGATGCGTGAAAAGTCGTATCCCACGCCGCCGCCACGGCGCATGGTCTCAGCGGCTTCCATCAGTGCGACGTAGATGCCCGGGTGGCCGTCGTCGTCCTGCGCGATGGAGTCGCCCACCGGCTGCACGAAGCAGTTGATCAGCGTGGCGGTGAGGTCGGTGCCGGCAGCGGATTGGATGCGCCCGGCCGGCAGAAAGCCCTGCTGCAAGGCATGCAGGAAACGCCCCTCCCAGTGGCTGCGTTGTTCCGGCGCTTCGACCTGGGCCAGCGCGCGGGCTACACGCTGGTTTACCGCCAGGATGGAGGCCTCGTCGCTCTTGGCGTATTTTTCCAGCAGCACTTCCTCGCTGATGCTCTGCACCGGCAGTTGCGCGGTGGCCTGGGTCGGGTGCGTGGTATCGCTCATGAATCCTCCATCAAAGACTTCACCGGGATGCTAGGGACACGCCGAGGTGGGGTTTTGACCTGCCACAAACCTTGCGCACCACCCGCCCAACCGTTGTTTCGAGGGAAACATCCTTGCCAGTGTGGCACGCCCATGACGAAAATCAAGCCATGAACATTTCCAGTTTTGACGACCTGCTGGCCGCCGCGCAGCAGCAGCCCGAGCCGCAGCGCCTGCTGCTCGTTTTTGCCACGGCCGAGCTGCCCGCCGACAGCACGCCCGAACAGGCGGCCCGATTTGAGGCCGGTCAAGGTGGCGCCCTGGTGCCGTTGATGTGCGTGGACAAGACGCCTGAGGAAGTTGTCTCCTTTGCGTCACTCGCGGAAGAGGCCAGCCAGTTCGGCCAGCCTTGGGCGCTGGTCTTCGTGGCCGGCCTGCCCGATGGCCGCGACGTCGAGGCGCCGCTGCAACGCATGGTGGAAGACATCAAGCGCGGTGCGCTGGGTCAGTACTTTCCTTTCAATACGACAGGCGAGGCGGTGCGGTTAGGTTGAATCCGCCGTGACGTGTGAGCATGGATACCCCCAAACTGCGCGTCGGTCGGCCCATCACACCGGAGGAGTTCGAACTGCTCGAAGACGAGCAGTTGTTGCGCCTGATTCCCAAGGCCTACCGCGAGTATTTCCCCGGCAAGGACTTCTGCGCCGACGGATTTTTCTATCTGCACGACGGCACGGCCTGGAGTTTTTACAAGGGCGGGTTTCTGGACGAGTAAGCGGCCTTTCCCGCAACCCGGAGCTGACAACAGTCACTCACATTACTGGCGTAATTGGCGGAGGCGGAAATTCCGGGCTAAGCTGGGGACTGTTCCTCAACAGGTCTTCCCATGCTGACAGCACACGAATTCAACCAGCGCGGCGCCGCCATGCTGCCGGGCCATCTGGGCATCGTCATCACGCGCATCGCGGCAGGTGAAGTGCATGCGGAGATGCCGGTGCGGCACGAGTTGATGGCGCCCAACGGCTATCTGCATGCAGGCAGCATCGTTACCTTGGCCGATACCAGCGCCGGCGCCGGTTGCATCGCCAACCTGCCCGAAGGCGCCCATGGTTTCACCACCATCGAACTCAAGTCCAACCACCTCGGCACGGTGCGCGATGGTGTGGTGCTGTGCGTCGCGCGCATGGTGCACGGCGGGCGTACAACGCAGGTGTGGGACGCGACGGTGACGCAGCGCGAGGGCGGCAAGACGTTGGCGTTGTTCCGCTGCACGCAGATGGTGCTTTACCCGAAGACGGGTGGCTGAACGGTAGCCCGGCGATGCGGGTGGGCGCGGCCGGTGCCTAGGCGGACGGGCTGGTGCGCCTCAGCCAGCGACGCGCGTTCTTGTACAGACCCCAGCCCCACCACAGGCGCGTGACCCAGGCCAGCGCCCGGCGCGGGCGCAGCACGGCCAAAGCCAGCAAGGCACCCAAAGGCCATTGCGGATGACTGCGCAGCCAGCGTGCGCCGCTGACGGCTTGGTCGGCCAGCGCCAGCGGGCCTTGCAGCGCCTGGGCCTGGTGAGCGAGGGTGACGCGCAGTTCGGCGCTGCGGATCAGCAGCCGTTGCTGGCGCGCCGCCAGTTCGACATCACGTGGACGCGTCGACGGACGCATGTCACTCGGCCTCGTCCAGGCCGGCACGCTCGCGGCCCAGTTCGGTGCGGTCGCGCTCGAGTTCGGCAACGCTGGTGGCGAACAGGCCGCCAGGGGCGCGCAGCCGTGCGCGTGCCTGCTGCAGCACCCAGACGCCGACACCAAGGAACAGGGTCGCCAAGGCGCCGAGGGTCAGTACCCGGTGCTGTTCCCACAGCAGCACCACGATCAGGCCGCATAGGAACAGCAGGCCCATGCCGAGCAGCAGCAGGGCCAAGCCGGCCCACAGCACGGCGTCAAACAGGCGCAGCTTTTCCTGCTCGACCTCGGTGCTCAGCAATTCCAGCCGGACACGCAGGGTCTCGACCCCGGTGGCCAGCAACTGGCGGATCGAGCCCAACAGGCCGCTGTCGGGGTTGGCCATGCGCTCAGCGGCGACCGATCAGCAGGCCGATCACCAGACCGATGCCGGCCGCCACGCCGATCGCCTGCCAGGGTTTTTCGTGCACGTAGGTGTCGGCGGCTTGGCCGGCGGCCTTGACCTGGGCCACGGCCGCACCTTGCAGCTGGGCCAGTTCGGCTTGTGCCTTCTGCAGCCGGCCCTGGATACGACCACGCACCTCGGCGGCGCTGCCGCTGGCCTGGTCGGCGGTCACGCGCAGCAGTTCCTCGGCATCGGCGATCATCACGCGCAGGTCGGCCATCAATTTGTCCTTGTGGGCGCTGGTGAGTTCAGACATGCGTTCCTCCTTGGGTGGCGGGTTGAAAACTGGAAACAAGCATAGCCGCTTCCCATGCGGCTGGCATGACGCAGATCAAGAAATCTCGACCGTACCAAGAGTGCACGCGCTGGCCGGCTCAGGGGTTCGGCCGCGCCGACGCTGCGGCCTGGCGTTGCCGCAGGAAGGTATGCAACTCTTTGTCGCTGCGCCGGATGTGCAGCGACAGCCAGTCGCGCAGCACTGTCGAAAGCTGGGCCGCCACGGCAATACTGCCCTCCTGGTAGCGGTGCTGCAGTTGCTGCAGCTGCCCGACAAACGCCTGATGACCGATCTTGTGGCGTTCCAGATGCGGGAAGCCGGCTTGCGCCATGGCCGCCTCTTCCTTGCCCAGATGATCGGCCGTGTAGTGGATCAGCTGCTCGAGCAGCTCGCCCACCACCTCACGGCCGCGCCCTTCGGTGGTGGCGTCGTGCAGCTGGTTGACCAGCTGGACCAGCTTGCGGTGGTCCTCGTCGATCGGGCCCTGATCGATCACCATGTCGTCGGCCCACTCGAAATACGCCATGCGATGCTCCTCAGCTGGCCGTCAGGGCGAGGGTCGACGGTGCCGACAGCCGAACCGGAGCGCCGGACGACGGCCCCAGGCGGAACACGCTGACTTCGCGCACCAGCGTTCGGGCCTGCTCCTCCAGCGACTGGGCGGCGGCCGCAGCCTCCTCGACCAGTGCGGCGTTCTGCTGCGTGACCTGGTCCATCTGCGCCACGGTCTGGTTGACCTGACCGATGCCCGAGGCCTGCTCGTGGTTGGCGGTGGTGATTTCGCGCATGAGATCGGCCACGCGACGCACATGCACCACGATCTCGTCCATAGTGCTGCCGGCCTGCTCGACCAGCGTACAGCCCTGGCTGACGTTGCCGACCGATTCGCTGATCAGGGCCTTGATCTCCTTGGCTGCCTCGGCGCTGCGCCCGGCCAGGCTGCGCACCTCGCCAGCTACCACCGCGAAGCCACGACCCTGCTCGCCGGCGCGAGCAGCTTCCACCGCAGCATTGAGCGCCAGGATGTTGGTCTGGAAGGCGATGCCATCGATCAGGCCGATGATGTCGGCAATGCGCTTGGACGAGCTGTCAATGGCCTCCATGGTGTGCACCACCTGACCCACCAGGTCGCCACCCTTGACCGCCACGTTGGCGGCCGATTCGGCCAGCTGGCTGGCGTGCTGACTGCTGGCGTCGTTGTTTTTGACCGTGGCCGACAGCTGCTCCATGGAAGCGGCGGTCTCCTCCAGCGCGCTGGCCTGCTCTTCGGTGCGGGCCGAAAGATCAATGTTGCCGGCAGCGATCTGGCTGGTGGCGGTGGCCATGGCGTCGGCACCCTGGCGCACCTGTTGCACGATGCGGGCCAGACTGCTGTTCATCTCCTGCAGGGCCTGCAGCAGCTGGCCGGTCTCGTCACGCGTCTCGACGCGGATCTCGCTGCCAAGGTCGCCGCTGGCGACCGTGCGTGCCACCTGCACGGCCTCGCTCAAGGGGCGGGTGATCGAGTGGGTGACCCACCACGCGAACAACAGGCCGAAGACCAGCCCCGTCACGCCTAAGCCGAACATCAGCATCCGGGCGGCGCGGATGCTACGGCCGACTTCCTCGCTGCTGCTCGCGACCAAGCGCTGCTGCAGCTCGGTCAGCTTGTTGATAGGAGACTGCAGGGCATCCAGCAGCGGCAGCGTTTCGCTGTTCATCAGGCGTGTCGCTTCCTCCTTGTTGCCGGCCTCTACCAGCTTGGCGACCTGGCTGAAGGACGCCACGTACTTGCCTCGTGCGTCCTTGAGCTGGGCCAGCAGGGCCTTGCCTTCAGGCAGGTAGATCTGCTGCTCCAGGGTCTCGAGGGCCACGTCGATGGTCTTCTTGTTGTCGGCAATGTGCTGTCTGATGGCCGCCTGCTTGGGCGCATCGTCGACGATCAGCAGCTCCATGGTGCGGCGCGCATTGGCCCGCGTGGTCGCGTTGATCACATTAGCGGCTTCGGCCTTCACCCACTCCTTTTCGATGATGCGGGTGTTGATGGCCTCGACCTGGCCCAGGCGCAGCAGCGCGACGGCAACGGCCCCCAGCAGCATGAGGATGAGGAGGCCGAAGCCAAGCCCCAGGCGGGTGCCGATGTTCATGTCTCTGATGGTCATGCGGGTTCTCCTCAAAGTTCGTTCCGTGGCAGCGACTGCAGGCCGGTTCAGCCGGTGCGGGCATAGCTGGCGTCGATCTCGTTGAACAGGGGGCTGGCCATGCCGTCGTCGCCGTCGTGGTAGGGGCCGGTGCCGCTGTGCGGGGCGGTGGAGGCGGGCAGAAACTGCCCGGTCTTGACGTCGAAGACGTGCACCTCGCCGTCCTCGATCACGTAGTGCCAGCCGTGCAGGACCAGCTTGCCCTGCGCGACCCGTTCGCGCACCATGGGGTAGCCCATCAGGCGCTCGAGTTGCAGGATGACGGCGCGCTGTTCGGTGCGGCGCAGGGCCTCAGGGGAAATCTGCACCGGCAGCACCGCCTCGCGGCCCAGCTCCAGCCAGGCGGCCAGGTTGATGGCCTCGGGCGGCACGCCCTCGTAGAGCGCGCGGATGCCGCCGCAATGGCTGTGGCCGCAGACCACGATGCGCGAGACCTTGAGGTTGAGCACAGCGAACTCGATCGCCGCCGCCGTGCCGTGGTAGCCGGTCCAGCGGGCCTTGCCGAGGTAGGTGCCCTCAGCGCCGCCCGGCTCTGTCCGCACGTGCAGCATGCCATCGTGCGGGGGAACGAAGGCCGCCACATTGCGCACGATAAACAAGTCGCCCGGCCCGGTGCCGGTCAGCAGGTAGGGCACCAGCCGCGAATCGGAGCAGCCGATGAACAGGATGGTGGGATGCTGGCCATGGGTGACCAGATCCTGGAACTGGTCCTGGATGCCGGGGAAGGTCTGGTCATGAAAGCGGCGCAGCCGCTCCAGCAGTTCGTCAGGCATCGCTGCGCTCTTTACTGGACCAAAGGTGTCTCGGCGGCATCCAGCTCCACGCCTTCCAGTTCGGCCTGGCCAGCCAGCAAGGTCAGGTACTGGCGCAGCGCCGTGAAGTAGGCCTGCTGGCGCAGCGTCATGGCCACCGAACCCTGCACCGCCTCAAAAGGCTGGTCGACACCGATCTCGCGCTGCTGCACGTCGACCACGTGCAGGCCGAAGCGGCTATGCACCAGTCGGGGCAGCACGCCGACGTCGGTTTGCCCGAAGATTTCGCGCGCAAACTCGGGCGCGCAATCCTGCGCCGTCAGCCAGCCCAGGTCGCCACCCTCCTGGCCACTGGGGCAATTGGACAGCGTGCGTGCGGCCTGCGGGAAGGGATCATCGGTGCCATCGTGGCTGCGCACGTCGAGGAGGGCGCTTTCGGCGCGCTTGCGCAGCGCCGTGACGTCAACGCCCGGCGTCACGGCGAACAGGATGTGGCGCACGCGGGCGCGCTCGCCGATCCGGTAACGCGCCGAATGCGCGGCAAAGTGACGGCGGCAGGCTTCCTCAGACGGTTCGGGAACCTGCAGGCTTTGCTCCAACAGCTGTTCGATCGCTTGGGCGGCCGATTCGCTGGGCACGCCGTCGGTCGCGACGTCATCCGCTGCCAACAGGCCGGTGCGTTGCGCGGCCTGACGCAGCAACTCGGTGCAGGCGCGCTGGCGCAGCTCGTCCTCCGTCAGTTGTTCGCCGGCCGCATGCAGGGCCACGCCGTTGACGCGGGCCAGCGGCGCAACCGTGGCAGCGTCGGTGCTGGCGCAGCCGCAATGGGGGGAGCATCCACTCATGATGGCCTCCTCAGACGCGGGCGCCGGGCTGGCGCGGCAGGTTGTGGCCGGCCGGCAGGTTGAGCCGGCGGCTGCGCACCACCTGGTAGGGGCGGGCCAGGTAGGCGACCGAGGCAAAGCCGCTCCAGACGTGCACCAGACGGGTGAAGGGGAAGATCAGAAAGATGCTCATGCCCAGGAACATGTGGGCTTTGAA
>JAYRLJ010000382.1:0-2925 GCA_041905305.1 Hylemonella sp.
GCCACGAGCGCGTCGTGGTCGGTAGGCCTCGCAAAGTCTGTTTCAAGCCGCGCAAGTGATTCCTTGATGCGCGCGTTGGCTGCGTCTAGGGCCAGCTTTCCTCGTGCGGACAGCGCTGGCGAATACACCTTAAAAGCCATGCAGACCAGGGAGGCCAGTTTCCGCTGCGAAGGGGAATCCAGAAAGGCGGCGAGGCGTTCTAGAGCGTGCCGCTCTTTCGTTGGCCAATTCGCCCGCCCGCCAAGGCGGATCCATTGGATCGTGTGCAGGATCGCGTTGTTGCCGGCGATCGCATTATCAGCAGCACTCCCCCAGCCTCGGGCAGTCATGGCACCGGCGAAGTCCGACAGTTGCCACTCAAAGCCGCCGGCCTGATGTGACGCCTCAGGCCCGGGTTGGGCCAGCGCGGTCAAGAACAAGTCTCTCGTCTGCATGTCGCTGCGCGACGTCAGCCAGGCGGCGCGTGCCCGAGCGCGATCAATTGCAAGCTGGACTGTTACCGCTTGGTTGCGCAGTTGTTGTCTGACCCGCTCCACTGCGGCGCGAAGGGAGGGATGATGCAACCACTTCTTGTTTTGCACATCGCCAATGATGGCCGCGCTCACCTGCGCCAGGCGCACCCGCCCCTGGATCGAGAAATTCGTCGCGTCCAGTTCGAGGCAAGCGAGGTCGAGCCCGGTGATCTTCTTCAGCTTGGCTTGGTCCACCTGATGCGTGACAGCGACCTCTATCAGCAGTTCCATGGTGGAGTCAGTCTTCCGATCACGTGCCGTGCAGAGGACATCTGGAACCATCCCAGGAAGGCGGTGCTCAAGTCGTACATTCTCAATCTCCAGGACTGTCGCCGGTACCTTGGCAATGCGCCGCACGATGGTTTTGTCCGGCATCGCACTCGAGACCTCCTCCCAGGCGTCGGGCACCCGGATGCGACCAATTTTCGCGAGGTACGTTTTCACCAGCCAATGCAACGGACTTTCCGACCCTTGTGGCAGCGGACCGTCGAAAACAAGCCCAGCCGGGAATGCGTCACCTTCGGCGAGAGCCATGCCTCGGGCTTGTTCAAGGGCGACTTGTTCGAGCTCGGCATGCTGCCAATGGCGGTCCCAGCATGAGAACTCCGGATTCAACCTGATCTGTTCGAGGATTTTGTCCGCTGGCCAGCTGGCGACTTCCGGGTCATTGACGGTGATGGTGAGTTCTGCGTCCCAGGAGCCCACAGGTGCAGGTCGATTGCTGGCTTTCAAATGGACGAGCACAGTGCGCCCATCCTTCAGTGTTAGCACTGCTGCCCGGCGATCGATCCAGTGATAGTCAGCCACGCGTGCGCGTACAGCAATTCCGGTCGCGGTTGCCGTATACAGATCCCCAGACGGTGCGCAATGAGACTGCTTCGCAGTGGGCGGAGGAAGTTCGATTTCGCCGCTCTCGACCAGCAGATGCAGGGCCGCCAGGCGGGCGGCTCCAAACAGGCAACCCTCGCGCTGCTGGCCGCTATCGTGCCGAAAGAACTGGCCTAGTGAGCCGGGCTCTCTGAATGCAGCTGGAGGTCGACCGGCGTTGACGGCCTGCAGAGGTGCGTTGCACTCCGAGCAGACACAGCCGCACTTCAGTCCAGTCTCGTCTCGGGTGAGACTGGCAATGTGGACGACCGCATGCGATTCAGCCCGGACGGCCCACCGCATTGGGACGCGGTCGTAGCCGATATCGTCGCCCTCTGAGTGGATGTCTTGGCGTACTACCCGCGTTCGCATACTGTCCGTGGTCGTGGTGGCGCGGTCAGGGCGGTCCCGGCACTGCGCAGCACGTCGCCGTGATTGGTCCCCTACTCGTGGCGAAAAGTGTAAAACGTAAAGACGGATCGCTGCAACTGACGCACGTGACGATGGCCCGGCAATTCCAGATGCCGGGTCGATCCGGGTGATCGCCTTTGGGTGCGGCCGCAGCAATTCGGCGCCCAAAGCAGAACACCCCTCGACAGCAAGTGCCGTGAGGGGTGTCAGGGGGATGATGAACTCGCGCTACGTGTCGCGAAGTGTGTTGATCTGTCGGGTGGACAGAGGCCGTACGGCTGTCTGGGTCAACGCGGAAACGGCGTGGTGATTCCCAGCCAGTGCCGCTTGGATGAAGACTTGAGCCGCATACCTGTCACCGTCTTCCGCCCTCTGAATTCCCTTGTCGGCTGAGCCCGGTGCGCTTCCAGGGCCAATGATCGGCATGTGAAGTCGCGTGGCCAGGCGAACCAGGGACGCTTGGTCGTCATGGTGGATCGGCGTGGCGAACTTCGCGACCTCGTTGTGGGCTTCCGCATGAAACTGGACGAAAACCTGGTCAACCCGGTTCCAGCGGTCTTTGCGAACGAATCGGACGAAGGCCAGTGCGTAGTCTGAGTCAGGGGCCGGACGCTGCCTGTCAGCGAGAGGCAGTGATAGGCGCTGCAGGAACGTCGCGCGTGGCATGGCTCTCACCTCGATCGGCACGCCGTGCACGATGTTGCTCACGTCGGTGGGCGACACATGTTCAGTCGCACCGCCCGGTGCCATGATCTCCAGCAGTCCTTCTCGCGTTATGCGCTGAAAGAACCAGAACGGAGGCCTGTGCAGCCAAGATTGGTTCGGCGCTCGGTCGCAGAATCGATCCTTGAGAATTCGTCCGGAATTTATCTCCAGGCGGTCGAGCGGCCGTAGGCCGAGAGCCTTTGCCAGACACATTGCTGGCGCCTGTCGCGTCGATGTTATAGCGGTCGTTTCACGCGGCTTGTGCTTCCGCCTCTGCGTGCTTCTGCCCGCAGTAGTGGCAGCCGGTTTCGAGGTCGCGGAACTGGACCATCTCGACGGCGGCGCACGATTTGCATGCGACCTCGGTATCCAGCATCGGAAGTTCTGGTGGCTCGGCGGAAGCGAGTTCACGCATCATCTCGATGGTGAG
>JAYRLJ010000383.1:0-2922 GCA_041905305.1 Hylemonella sp.
AATATCCGCAGCCCGGCGTACCGATGATCGTGCTGGAGACCGCGTTGCCGATCAAGTTCGCTGCCACCATCGTGGAAGCGCTGGGACGCGAACCGGAGCGGCCGGCCAGGTTCGAAGGCATCGAGCAAAAACCGAAGCGCGTCACGGTGCTGGATGCCGATGTACAGGCCGTGAAAGACTACATCGCTGCATATTGCAAGTGATTTCGGCGTCAAGCCCTTGTGGAGTGGGCGTGAGTAGCTATCAAAAATGTAGTATTCGGAGGGGCCGGCGGTGAAGGTCGTCGGCTTCGCTGGTTACTCCGGCGCTGGCAAGACCACGCTGGTGGAGCGCCTGATCCCGGCCTTGAAGGCGCGCGGCCAGCGCGTTTCGGTGGTCAAGCACGCACACCACAGTTTTGACATCGATCACCCCGGCAAGGACAGCTGGCGCCATCGCGAGGCCGGTGCCTTCGAAGTGGTCATCGCGTCCCGCCAGCGCCTGGCGCTGATGCGCGAGTTCGAGCAGCCGGTCGAGCTGACCGTGCACCAGTTGATTGCCGAGCTCTATGACGGCGTCGACTGGGTGCTGGTCGATGGTTTTCGCGACAGCAACCTGCACAAGATCGAGGTCTGGCGCGCTGCCGCGGCCAAGCCGGCGCTCTATCCGCACGATCCCTTCATTGCTGCCATTGCCACCGACTTGCCAGCCCAGCTGCCACAGGCCACCGGCCTGGAGGTGCTGGACCTGAACGACGCCGAGGCCCTGGCCGACTGGCTTCTGGCCCGCGACACCCGCTTCGACTACAGTCCTGAGCTCTACACCATCTGAACACATGAACGCACCCCGAGCCCCCCTCAAAGCGCTGGACGATGCGCTGGCCGAGCTGCTGGCCCATGCCGAGCCGCTGCCTGGCATCGACGAGGTCACCACCTTCGACGGCGACGGCCGCGTGCTGGCGCGCGACATCGTTTCGGCACTGCACGTGCCGCCGCAGGACAACAGTGCCATGGACGGCTATGCCGTGCGCTGCGCCGACGTCACGCCGGGTGCGGTCCTTCCGGTGTCGCAGCGCATTCCCGCAGGTGCCGGTGGTACCCCGCTGCAGCCCGGTACGGTGGCGCGCATCTTTACTGGTGCACCGGTGCCGGCCGGGGCCGATGCCATCGTGATGCAGGAAGAGTGCGAGGCGCTGGCCGACGGCACCCAGGTGCGCATCAACGCGCAGCCGCGCAGCGGCCAGTCGATCCGGCGCGCCGGCGAAGATGTCACCCGCGGCGCGGTGGTGCTCTCGAAAGGGGAGCGTCTCACGCCCGCTGCGCTGGGTCTGGCGGCCAGTATAGGCATGAGCACCTTGCCGGTGACGCGACGGCCGCGCGTGGCCTTGTTTTCCACCGGTGATGAACTGGTGATGCCGGGCGACATCGCGCCCGAGCAGATGCCGCCCGGTGCCATCTACAACTCCAACCGTTTTTTCCTGCGCGCGCTGCTGCAGCGCCTGGGCTGCGAGGTCAGCGACTACGGCATCGTGCCCGACCGGCGCGAGGCCACGCTGAACGCGCTGCGCGAGGCGGCGCAGCAGCACGACCTCATCCTCACCAGCGGCGGCGTGTCGGTGGGGGAGGAAGACCACATCAAGCCGGCGGTGCAGCAACTGGGCGAGCTCGACCTGTGGCACATCGCCATCAAACCGGGCAAGCCGTTTGCTTACGGCAAGATCTACCGCGATCAATCAGGGGCGGCTGAGCGCGGCCCGCACAACGCCTGCCACTTTGCCGGCCTGCCCGGCAACCCGGTGGCCAGCTTCCTGACCTTCATGGTGTTGGTGCGGCCCTTCCTGCTCAAGCTGCAGGGCGCCACGCAGCTGGCGCCGGTGCGCACCGCCTTGCCGGCGCATTTCGACTGGCCCAAGGCCGACAAGCGGCGCGAGTTCCTGCGCGTGCGCCGCAATGCCGCCGGTGGCCTGGACCTGTACCCCAACCAGAGTTCCGGCGTGCTGACCTCAACCGTCTGGGGCGATGGCGTGGTGGACAACCCGGCCGGGCAGACGATTGCCCAGGGCGATCTCGTTCACTTCATTTCCTTTGCGGAGTGGCTGGCATGAAGGTCAACGTCAAGTACTTTGCCTCCATCCGCGAGCGCATCGGCAGTGGCAGTGAGTCGCTGGACACCACGGCGGTAACGCTGGGTGCGCTGCGCGACGAACTCATTGCCCGCGGCGGTGCCCATGCCGAGAGCCTGGCGCGCGGTCGCGCCGTGCGTATGGCGCTGAATCAGGTCATGAGCGAGGAGGGCGCGGCCTTGAGCGAGAACTGCGAGGTCGCCTTTTTCCCGCCGGTGACGGGTGGGTGAAAATGAAACACCCCCAGGCTCTGCGCACTGCGTGTCGCTACGCCACCCCCCTTGCAGGGGGCAACGCCAGTGGCCCGGCCAAGCCGGTTCCACGGCGTTTCACGGTTGAATTGTTTGGTGTGACGCGGGGCACGCCATGCGCCATGGAGCTTCTGCGATGAATTCACGCGTTTCCATCCAGTCCCAGGACTTCGACGTCAACGCCGAGATCGCCGCCCTGCGCGCGCAGGACAAGCGCGTTGGCGCTGTCTGCAGCTTCATCGGCACCGTACGCGACCGCAACGACGGGCAATCGGTCAGCGCCATGGAGCTGGAACATTACCCCGGCATGACCGAGAAGGCCATCGAGGCCATGATTGACGAGGCTTTCAAACGCTTCGACCTCTATGGCGCACGCGTCATCCACCGCGTCGGGCCGTTGCAGCCGCTGGACCAGATCGTGCTGGTGGTCGTCACTTCGGCGCACCGTGGCGAGAGCTTCCAGGCCTGCGAGTTCCTGATGGACTACCTCAAGACCCAGGCGCCGTTCTGGAAGAAAGAGCAGACGCCCGAGGGCGCGCGTTGGGTCGATGCCCGCGTCAGCGACGATGC
>JAYRLJ010000026.1:0-16874 GCA_041905305.1 Hylemonella sp.
CCACGGCGCTGTCCACGCGCGGCGGCGGGTCGAAGCTCTCGGGCGGCACGAACAGCACGTTCTCCATCGCATAGCGCCACTGCAGCATCACACTCAAACGACCGTAGTCGGCCGTCGCCGGGGCGGCGACCATGCGGTCGATCACTTCCTTCTGCAGCATGAAGT
Source organism: Hylemonella sp. (assembly GCA_041905305.1). GTDB lineage: Bacteria > Pseudomonadota > Gammaproteobacteria > Burkholderiales > Burkholderiaceae_C > Hylemonella. The sequence goes on from JAYRLJ010000026.1 coordinate 166, forward strand.
GCTGGTCCTCGATCACCGCCACATGCGCGAGCAGGTGGAACAGGATGGGCGTCGAGATGTTGTAGGGCAAGTTACCGACTACGCGCAGCTTGGACGCGCCATGCGCGCGTGCCAACGCGGTGACGTCGACCTTGAGTACGTCCGATTCAATGACTTCCAGCTGCGGACGGGCACGCAGCCGCGCGGCCAGGTCGCGGTCCAGCTCGATCACTATCAGTCGGCCCAAACGCTCTACCAGGGGCTGCGTCAGCGCCGCCAGTCCCGGTCCGATCTCCACCATCGCTTGACCCGGTCGCGGGTCGATGGCACGGACGATGCCATCGATGATGGCGTTATCGGACAGAAAATGCTGCCCGAAACGCTTGCGCGGAACGTGCTTCACTGCGGCGGTTCCCGCATCTCGACGTAGGCGCGCGCACGGACGTCACGCGCCCAGTTCTCGTAGGTTTCCGCCAGCTTTTTCTCGCGCAGCATGTTGCGCACCATCTCACGTTGCTCGCGCTCGCTCACGGTGGTGTTGCGTCGCTCCAGCAACTGGATCAGGTGCACCCCGAAACGAGAGATCAGCGGATCGCTGATCTGACCCGGCGCCAGTCGGTTAACAACGGCCTCGAACTCAGGCACGAACTGGCCGGGGTAGGCCCAGCCCAGGTCACCGCCCTGTTCGGCGCTGCCATCCTGGGAGTTCTCGCGCGCCAGGGCGGCGAAGTCGGTCTGGCCGGTCTGGATCCGGCGACGGAAATCATTGAGTTTGTCGCGCGCCGCCGCCTCGCTGAGCTGCGCGCTCGGGCGTAGCAGGATATGGCGGGCGCGGTTCTGGGTGACCGTTATCGGCGGCAGGCCGGCGGTCCGCCGCTCCAGCAACTTCAGGACGTGGAAACCGGCGCCCGAACGCACCAGGCCCGAGACACCACCTACCTGCAATCCTTGGGTGGCCTCCAGAAAGAGAGAGGGGTAGCGATCGGCCGGACGCAAGCCAAGTTGCCCCCCGCTGGCCCGGTCGGCCGCATCGGACAACTCACGCGCCAGCGCAGCAAAGTCCTCACCCGCGCGCGCGCGCTCCAGGGCGCGCTGTGCCTTGGCCTGCAAAGCGGCGATCTGGCTCTCGCTGGCATTCTCGGGCACCGCCACGAGCACCTGTGCCATGTTGACCAGTTGGTTGGATACCGCGCCGCTGGCGGCCTGCCGATCCTGCAGGTACTGCTCGACCTCCAGATCGCTGATGCGCACACGCGGCTCCACCTCACGCTCCCGCAGACGTGTCAGCAGCAACTGTCGGCGCAGCTGTTCACGGAACTGCTTGGGGTCGATACCGTCGCCGGCAATGCGACGTCGCAACTCTTCCACGCTCATCTGATTCTGCATTGCCACGCTCTGCTCGGCCTGATCCACCGATGGCTCGTCCACCTTGATGCCGTTCTCCGTGGCCAGCTGCAGTTGGGCCTTCTCGTTGATCAGGCGTTCCAGGACGTCTCGAGCGAGTTCGCGCGCATCAGGGATCGGCTGCCGCTGTTGCGCCAGTTGCTGCTGAATCCGACGCACCTCGACGGCCACGTCGTGGTTGGTGATGGGTTCGGAGTTCACCACCGCCACAATGAAATCCGCCTGTCGCGATGCACTTGGCGCGACCAGGGACGGCTGACCAGTGACCAAGCCCGGCGTGGCAGCCGGCCGCAATCCTTGCGCCCGCGACGGCAAGACGGCGAAACAGACTAGACAGGCCGCGATCACGGCGGTAAGGCGTAGGGTCATGGTGGTCAATCGTAATTGCTGAACCGGCTTGGCGCGCTGGTCTGCTGCCGCAGGAACTGGTAGCGGGGAATGTTGCGCTGCAGGGTGGCCAGGGGATCGATACCCACGCGAGAGAAACCGACGAGTTCCAGCTGGAACATGATGCGTTCGTTGGACGACACCAAGCCCGTTCGCAGTCGTTCGAGCACGATGCGACCGATCCAGCAGCCGCCATCGTACTCAAAGCCAACGATAGAGTCGACCAGCTTGCGGTCTTGGATGCTGTAGTTGAGCCGGCCGACGCTGTACCAGCGGCCCGGGCCTTGCCCTTGCCCCGTGCCCCAATCCTTGCCCTTGTCGCCCCACAAGTCGTTGAGCGGCCACTGCCAACCGACGTCGATCAGCTCGCTCGTGTCACGCTGGAAGCGGTAGGCCATGTTCAGCACGCGGTAGTGACCCGGGTTGTAGCGGGCCCCGACGGTGGAGCGCTCCGACCGCTCCTGCGTCGGGTTGTACTGCACGATCGAGTCAAAGACCCAGCGCTGGTCCCAGTTGAAGCCCGCTCCCAGCAAAATGTCGCTGAGGCGCTCCTTGGCCGGCTTGCCGCCGGGTAGGGTGACTTCCTGATCGGCAAAGCGGTAGCGTTGTGCAACGGCAAAACGTGCCGACTCGGCACCGGTGTCTGGGTCGAGCAGCCGCGTCGTCACGCCTGCGGTCAGCAGGTTGTTGTCGGAAATGCGGTCGTGGCCGACAAAGGCGTTCTCGGAATAAATACTGGCGAAGTTGAAGTCGTTGGCACCCGAATCGTAGTTGGGCAGATAGCTCTGGTCCACGTATGGCGTGTTGACGTAGAACAGGCGCGGCTCCAGCGTCTGGCGGAAGTCCCGCCCGAACAGTCCGGCATCGCGTTCGAACACCAAGCCGGAATCGAGGCTGAAGGTCGGCACCGTCCGCGTCGCCGTCGTCGCCCCGGTGGTGGTCAGCGCCGTATCAAACTGGTAGGTGCGGGTATGCAGCTGCAGTTTGGGCGTGACATAACCCGCCGCTCCCAGCCACGGCCGGCTGACCTGGGCCAACAGCAGACTGCGCTGGGTGTTGGGCTGCCTCGTCAGGTGGCGATCCGCCTCGAAAGCTGTGTAGTCGCCATCGAGCGACACGTCGAAACCGCCGGCATCGAGCTGCGCATAGCGCGCCGCCAGTTGCGGCAGGCGGTCGTATGGCGGGGTGATCGGCGTACCTGGGTCCTGCAGGGTCTGCCATTTGAGCGTACGCAGCGTGGCCGAGTAATTGTCGCGCGCCCAGCTGAGCGTCGCGTCATTGGCCAGCAGGCGCTGGGTCAGCGAAGCCGTGCCACGCGGGAAATCGCGCCAATAATCGTCATCGCTGACGCGGTTGAGGTTCAGGTTCAGGCCCAGGTTGCCGACGACGGGCGATCCGGTTTGGATCACCCCTTGGTGCTGAAAGCTCGAACCCCAGCGATCCTTGTCGCGTAAGCGGTCATTCGGCATGTAGTCGAGTCGTAACTGGCCGAAGTAAGTCGGCTCGAGATAGCGGAACTCACCACCCCAGTTGACGCCGCGCTTGCTCATGAGCGTGGGGTAGAGCGTCGCATCGCGGTTGGGGGCGATGTTCCAGTAGTAGGGCACCGTCAGCTCGGTCCCGCTGATGCTGTCGAAGCCCAGCACTGGCGGCAGCAGGCCGGACTTGCGTTTTTCGCTCAGGGAAAAGCTGATGGACGGAAAGGCCAGCAGCGTCACGCCCTTGAAGCTCAGTTGCGCATCATCCGCTTCGCCAACCTCATCCTCGTTGTCAATGTTCAGGGTGGCCGCGCGGAGTATCCAGGCCGGCATCCAGCTCGGGCCGGGCTCGCGCTGGCACGTGGTGAAGGTCGCGTTGCGGATGCTGGCGCGCTTGTCGTCGAGAAAGTCGACGCGCTCGGCCTGACCATGTCCCTGGTTGGCCAGGAAGCGATAGTCTGGCTGCGTAAAGAAGCCCTCGAAGGCATCCACCTTGAGCTCCAGTTGCGGCCCTTCGAACACATTGCCAGCACGGTTGATGCGCACATTGCCACGCGCCTTGGCCAAGTCATCGGGCTGGTAGTACTCCAGCCGGTCGGCGCGGATCACGGTGTCGCCGCGCCGGAACTCTGCGCGCCCCTGCAGCGTTACATCCAGGTCGGGCCGACCGCTCAGAAGGTCGCCAAAGAGGAACGTCGGTAACTGGCTGCGCTGTTCGCTCGAGATCTGCTCCTGCAGCCGGGGGCTGGTACGCAGAGGCACGCCGGCCTCTGGGGTCGCCGCCGGATCCTGAGCACTGACCAGCCCTGCCTGCAGCAGGGCCAACGTCAACCAGGCCCGCCTGAGCAAAGAAGGTGCGCCAGACACGGAGCCACGCGACCTGAGAATCGGGTCACGCATCGGGAAACGCATCGGACACATCGGGCGCATTCGGCATACGGCAGGGCGGAAACAGGAGCGGGGTTTGTAGAATGGATTATCCATGACCCCAACCGACGCGCGCCTCGGCGCATCCGCCATGTCCGCACCTGCGATTACTTGGCCTTCGCCCGAGCGCGAAGCCGCCTTCCACCACTGGCTGCAGCCGCTGGAACAGCCCCAGCAACTCCTGTCCGCCAGCCTGCGCCCGGCCTCGGCCGATGCCAGCTTCCGGCGCTATTTCCGCATCGACGCCAGCACCGGCAGCCGCATCATCATGGACGCGCCGCCGGACAAGGAGAACTGCCGCCCGTTTGTCCAGGTGGCGCAACTGATGCAGGACGCCGGCCTGAACGTGCCGCAGATCCTGGCCTGGGACGAGATCAACGGCTTCATGCTGCTGTCCGACCTGGGCGGGCAGACCATGATGCAGGTCATCGACAAGGACAACGCCGCGGCCAACCTGCCGCTGTACTTGCGTGCCGTCGATGCACTCGTGGCCTGGCAGCGAGCTTCCAAGCCCGGCGTGCTGCCGCCCTATGACGCAGCCTTGCTGCGGCGCGAACTCGAGCTGTTTCCTGACTGGTACCTGGCGCGCCACCGCGGCGTGGCGGTGGAGGGCAAGCTGCGCGAAACGCTGGACAAGATGTTCGCGCTCATCATCGAGCGCAACCGCGCCTGGCCCAGTGTCTACGTGCACCGCGACTTCATGCCGCGCAACCTGATGATGCCCGGATACCCGGCCGAGCCGCGGCTTGGCGTGCTGGACTTCCAGGACGCCGTTTATGGCCCGATCACTTACGATATTGCCAGCCTGATGCGCGACGCTTTCCTCAGTTGGGAGGAAGACTTCGTGCTCGACGTCACCATCCGCTACTGGGAGCAGGCCCGCAAGGCCGGCTTGCCGGTGGGCGAGGACTTTGGCGAGTTCTACCGCGGTGTCGAGTGGATGGGCCTGCAGCGCCATCTCAAGGTGGCCGGCATTTTTGCGCGCCTGACACTGCGCGACGGTAAGCCGCACTACCTGGCCGACGCGCCGCGCTTCATTGGCTACATCCGTGCCACTTGCGCGCGCTACAGCGAACTCAAGCCGCTGCTGCGCTTGGTCGACGAAGTCGAAGGCATCACCGAAGCCGGTGGCTACGCCTTCGGTCGGGTGTGAGCCAAATTCGCCTTCAACCCCTGATAACCAAGCGCAAGCTGCTATAGAAGTCATAGCAATGCCCCGTTTCTACTGTCCTGCCGCATTGGCCAGCGGCGCGCGCCTGGAGCTGCCACCCGGCGCCGCACGCCATGTACAGGTGCTGCGCCTGCAACCGGGCGCCGCGCTCACGCTGTTCAACGGTGCAGGCGGCGAGTTTGTCGCCACCATCACGCGCATGGGCCGCAGCGACGTCGAAGTGGAGATCGGGGCCCACACGGCGGTGGAACGCGAACCTGCACGCGAGGTTCACCTGGCCATTGGCATGCCGGCCAACGAACGCATGGACTGGCTGGTGGAGAAGGCCACTGAACTCGGGGTGGCCAGCCTGCAACCGCTACTGGCCGAGCGCAGCGTGCTGCGGCTCAAGGGCGAACGCGCCGACAAGAAGCGCGCCCACTGGCAAGGCATCGCCGTGGCCGCCTGTGAGCAGTGTGGCCGCAACCGTGTGCCCGAGGTGCGCGAAGTGCTGGGCCTGAGCGAATGGCTGTCAGCACCCCCCAATGGCACACGCCTGCTGCTGTCGCTGCAGGCCGGCAGCCCGCCGCTGGCGCAGGTCACCGCTGCCCTGCCGCCCGGGGCGGCCACCTTCCTCTCCGGTCCTGAAGGCGGGCTCAGCGCCGCCGAAGAGGCCGCCGCCTTGGCCCAGGGCTACACGCCGGTCACCCTGGGGCCGCGCACCCTGCGCGCCGAGACCGCGCCACTGGCCGCCCTGGCCGCGCTGACACTTCTGTCTTGAAAGCATCACCATGAACCCGTCCATGTGGCTGTTGGCAGTCTGCCAAGGCCTGTTTCTGACCAACAACGTCGTCTTTATCGCCATCAACGGTCTCGTCGGCCTGAGCCTGGCGTCGCTGGGCTGGATGGCCACGCTGCCCGTCATGGGCTATGTGGTCGGCGGGGCGCTCAGCACCGGCCTGGTGGCCCGTTCCCAGGCACGCTATGGCCGCCAAGCCTCGTTCCAGATCGGGCTGCTGGTAGCGCTGCTTTCGGCCCTGCTGTGCGCCTATGCCGCCTGGAGCCGCAATTTCTGGCTGCTGGTGGCCGCCACCGTGGTGGCTGGCTACTACAGCGCCAATGGCCAGCTCTACCGCTTTGCCGCCGCGGAACTGGTGGCGCCGGCCCTGCGCGAAAAGGCGGTGTCGCTGGTGCTGGCCGGCGGGCTGATCGGTGCCATCGCCGGCCCCAACCTGGCCAAGTACTCCCGCAGCCTGCTCGCCACCCCCTTCACCGGCGCCTACTTGGCGCTGGCGGTGGTGGCCGTGCTGGCCATGGGCCTGATGGCCTTCGTACGCTTTCCGGCCGTGCCGGCCGCCCAGAAGGGCGCCAGTGGTGGCCGACCACTGTGGGAGATCGTGCGTCAGCCGATGTTCTTCGTCGCCGCCGTCGGTGCTGCACTGGGCTACGGCGTGATGAACCTGCTGATGGCCGCCACGCCGCTGGCCATGCAGGTGTGCGGCTACCCCTTCGATGACGCGGCGCTGGTGCTGGAGTGGCACGTGATCGGCATGTTTGCGCCGGGTTTCTTCACCGGTCACCTGATCAAGCGCTACGGCACCTTGCCCATCATGGGCGTGGGTGTGCTGCTCAATGCGCTGTGCATTGCGATTGCGCTCACCGGCGTGGAACTGCAGCAGTTCCTGGTCGCCCTCTTCCTGCTCGGCGTCGGCTGGAACTTCCTCTTCACCGGCAGCACCACGCTGGCGCTGCAAGCCTACCGGCCGGAAGAGAAGGACCGCGCGCAGGCGGCCATCAACTTCGCCGTGTTTGCCGTCATGGCGCTCACGTCCTTCGCCTCCGGTGCGCTGGTCACCACGCAAGGCTGGCAGCTGCTCAACATCGGCTCGCTGCTGCCGGTGGCGCTGACCGGCCTGGCGCTGCTGTGGCTGGCACTGCGCCGCCGCGCCACGCCTGCAGCCTGAGAAAGGCGGGCCGCCCGTCCGCTCAGAAGCGCCCGTCCAGCCAGCGCTGCAGGGCAGCAAACACCGGCGCGGGATCGCGCTCGTTGAAGATCTCGTGGTAGTAGCCATCGAAGCACTGCGCGTGCACCACGCCCGCCGGAGCCGCAGCAGCAAAGGCCTGGCTGCCGGCCGGGCTCACCAGATGGTCGTCACCGGCATACAGCAGCAGCGTCGGCACCTGCCATTGCGGCGCGGCCGCCCGCGTGGCCGCACCGGTGTCGACGATGAAGCGCGCCAGCCGGGCAGAAATGCGGTCATGCACCAGCGGGTCATCGCGGTAAGCGCGCACCACCGCCGGGTCGTGCGACAGGCGGCGCGGATCGAGGCCGTTGCGCACACACAGGTCTGGCGCAATGCGCTGCAGCACCGCTAGCAGCAGCTTTTGCCACGGCGACAAGCCGGCGTCCAGCGCCGGCGAGGACAGCACCAGCCCCTGCACCGGCCGCAACTGCATGGCGACAAAGCGTGCCGCCACCAGCCCGCCCAAACTGTGGCCGAACAGGATCAGCGGGGTCTCCGGCGCCATGCGGGCGCGTGTGCTGTCGAGCACATCGGCCAGGTCGGTCAGCAGGCGCTGTCCGTCTGGCAGGCGACCGCGCACGCCGTCGGATTCGCCATGGCCATAGTGGTCATAGCCGCGTACCGCAAAACCCCAGTCGTTGAGCCGCCGCGCCACATGGTCGTAGCGGCCGGCATGCTCGCTCAGCCCATGCACCAGCAACACGACGCCCCGCAACGGGCGGCCGTAGTCGAGCGGCCAGTCCTGCACCGCGATGTTCTCGCCGTCACTGGCCACGAACGTGGAGAGGGTGGAGTCCGCCAAGCTGTCTGTCGTCCAGGCTTGCGCAGGTCAAGGCATGCCGGCGATGACCTGCGCCACTGCGGCTGTGAGCCGGCGCGCGTAGGGCACATGCAGGAACTCGTTCGGTCCGTGCGCATTGCTCTTCGGCCCCAGCACGCCGCAGACCATCATCTGCGCCTGCGGGAACCCTTGCGACAGCAGGTTCATCAACGGAATGGTGCCGCCCTGGCCGATGTAGCCGCAGGGCGCACCAAAGTAGCTCTGCGAGGCGGCGTTGAGGGCTTGCTCGAACCAGGGCGCACTTTCGGGCGCATTCCAGCCGGTGGCCGAGCTCAGGCCCTGGAAGGTGACGCGCGCCTGGTAGGGTGCGTTGTCTTCCAGCACGGTCTTGAGCTGCTGCACCGCCTGCGCCGCGTCCACCAGCGGCGGCAGGCGCAGCGAGAGCTTGAAGGCGGTGTAGGGTCGCAGCACGTTGCCGGCGTTCTGCAGATCGGGCAAACCCTCAGCGCCGGTGACGCTGAGCGTCGGCACCCAGGTGCGGTTGAGCAGGGCCTGCAGTGGATCGGTGGTCATGGGCAGGGCGACGCGGCTGTCGCCCTCGCAGTCGTAGTGCACCCAGGGAAAGCGTTTGTAAAGTGCCTCGCCCAGGATGGCGGCCGTGGCACGCGCCTGCACCATGCGTTCGGGCGGCACCTCGCAATGGAAACTCGCCGGCAGCAGACGACCGGTGGCGCTGTCCTCCAGCCGGTCCAGCACCTGACGCAGGATGCGAAAGCTCGACGGCACCACGCCGCTGGCATCGCCCGAATGCACGCCCTCGGTGAGGATCTCCACCTTGAGCACGCCGCTGGCCATGCCGCGCAGGCTGGTGGTGAGCCAGAGCTGGTCGTAGTTGCCGGCCCCGGAATCGAGACAGACCACCAGCCCCACGTCGCCCAGCCGGTTGTTCCCCGGCGCGCGCAGCGCATCGATGTAGGGCAACAGGTCGTAGGAGCCGCTTTCCTCGCAGGTCTCGATCAGGCCAACGATGCGCGGATGCGCCACCTGCTGGCTCTTCAGCGCCTGGATGGCCGCAATGCTGGCATAGATGGCGTAGCCGTCGTCGGCACCGCCGCGGCCGTACAGCTTGTTGTCCTCCAACTTGGGCATCCAGGGCCCGAGGTCGTTGCGCCAACCGCTGAATTCGGGCTGCTTGTCCAGATGACCGTACATCAGCACGGTTTGTGCCGACACCGGCGCACCCATCGCGCCGCCGCTGGCCGGCACCTCAAAGAACAGCACCGGCGTGCGGCCCGGTAGACGAATCACCTCCAGGGTCAGCCCGTCCACCTTCTGAGCTTCCACCCAGGCGGCCGCGTTGCGCACCACGGTTTCGATGTACCCGTGCTCGGCCCACTGCGGGTCGAACATTGGCGACTTGGCCGGGATGGCGATGTACTCACGCAGGGACGGCAGGATGTGGCGATCCCAGGTTTGGTCGATCTCCGTCTGGAGTCGCTCGGCTTGTAGCCGATGGGCTGGCAGGGGGGCGTTCATCGGGTCATCTCCTTCGACGTTGCGCACGCATGGGCTATTGCATCACAGCTGCCGCTGGCCTGCCACCCAGATATTCAGGCGCACAGTCCGCGCGCGCGGTCGCCCCGCTCAGATGTCGAGCGCCCAGATCCCTGGCAGGTTACGCCAGTAGCCATAAGCGTCCATGCCGTAGCCCACGACAAACTTGTTGGGCAGAACCAGGCCGACGTAATCCGGCCGAGCCGGCTTGGCCTTGCCGATGTCCTTGTCGGCAAACACCGCCAACAGCACCTCCGCAGCACCCAATGCCAGCAGACGCTGCTTGACATGAGCCAAGGTCTCGCCTTCATCGAGGATGTCGTCCAGCACGATGACCGTGCGGCCGCGTACCTCGGCACGTGGTTCAACCTTCCACTCGATGTGGCCGCCCTGGTCCTTGGCGCCGTAGCGGCTGACATGGATGTAGTCAAATTCCAGCGGGAAATCGAGGTGCGTGAGGATCTGTCCGGCAAACACCACCGCACCACCCATCACGCCCAGCACCAAGGGAAATGCCGGCGCATCATCCCGCGCGAAACGCTGGTTGATCTCGCCGGCCATGCGCTGCAGCGCCGCCTGCACTGCGGCCGCGTTGTACACCTCAGTGGCGCCCGCCAAAAGCGCTCGCGCCCGTGCGGCGCGGGCTTCGGGGCTTTGCGTCGGATCGCTGGCCATCGCCGGGCGTCTCAGCGTGAGAACTTCAGCACCGCGGTGCTGGCGCGCAGGTTGGGCAGCACGCGCACTGTGCGGCCGTGGTGGATGCCGAAGCTGTCCAGGATCTGCAGGCCGTTGCGCTGCGCCAGCAACTCCAGGTCGGCATGCGTGCCGACACGGATGTTGGGTGTGTCGTACCACTGGTAAGGCAGGCGGCGCGTCACCGGCATGCGGCCGCGCAGCACGCTCAGCCGGTTCGGCCAGTGCGCGAAGTTGGGAAAGGCCACGATGCCAGTACGTCCGACACGCGCCGTCTCGCGCAGCACCACCTCGGCATTGCGCAGGTGCTGCAGCGTGTCGATCTGCAACACGACGTCGAAGCTCTGGTCGCCGAACATCGACAGGCCGTCGTCGAGGTTGAGCTGGATCACGTTGACGCCACGCTGGACGCAGGCCAGCACGTTGGCGTCGTCGATTTCAATGCCGTAGCCGCTGCAACCACGCGCGGCCTGCAGATGCGCCAGCAATGCACCGTCACCGCAGCCGAGGTCGAGCACGCGCGAGCCCGGCGGCACCAGCTCGGCAATCGCCTCCAGCGTGCTGCGTTCGCTCATGCTCCGGACTCCTTTGAGATGCTATCGAAATAGGAGCGCACCACGCTCATATAGCGTGGATCATCGAGCAAAAAGGCATCATGGCCATGCGGCGCGTCGATCTCGGCGTAGCTGACGTCGCGGCGGTTGTCCAGCAGGGCCTTGACGATCTCGCGGCTGCGTGCCGGCGAGAAGCGCCAGTCGGTGCTGAAGCTCACCAGCAGGAACTTGCACCGCGCCGCCGCCAGCGCGCGGCTGAGGTCACCGCCGTGCTGGCGCGCCGGGTCGAAGTAGTCCAGCGCCCGGGTGATCAGCAGGTAGGTGTTGGCGTCGAAGTACTCGCTGAACTTGTCGCCCTGGTAGCGCAGGTAGCTCTCGATCTGGAACTCGATGTCCTGCGTGCTGTACTTGAGTTCCAACCCTTCACGCAACTGGCGACCGAATTTCTCGTTCATGACATCGTCGCTGAGGTAGGTGATGTGGCCGATCATGCGCGCGATGCGCAGGCCGCGCTTGGGCACCACGCCATGCTCGTAGAAATGGCCGCCATGGAAGTCCGGGTCGGTCACGATGGCGCGCCGTGCCACCTCGTTGAAGGCAATGTTCTCGGCGTTCAGATTGGGTGCACTGGCCACCACCACCGCATGGCGCACGCGTTCGGGGTACTGCAGCGTCCAGGACAGGGCCTGCATACCACCCAGGCTGCCACCCATGACCGCGGCTAGCGTCTGGATGCCCAGACCGTCCAGCAGACGAGCCTGCGCGTTGACCCAGTCTTCCACCGTGACCACCGGGAAGTCGGCACCATAGACACGGCCAGTGTCCGGATTCACGTGCATCGGCCCGGTGGAGCCGAAGCAGGAACCGAGGTTGTTGATGCCGATGACAAAGAACTTGTTGGTATCGACCGGCTTGCCGGGGCCGATCATGTTGTCCCACCAGCCTTCACTCTTCGCCTGCCCCTCGTAGACACCGGCTACGTGGTGCGAGGCGTTGAGTGCATGGCAGACCAGCACCGCATTGCTTTTGTCGGCATTCAAGGTGCCGTAGGTCTCGTAGGCCAAGGTGTAGCCGCGGATGCTCGCGCCACTCTGCAAGGGCAGGGCGGCGTCGAACTGCATCGACCGGGGCTGGGCAATCAACATGACAAGGACCAAAAACAAAAACCCGGCACAGCATTCAGCGGGGCCGGGTCTCGGAAAGTCGAGCCACTTGCCTCTTTAGCTGAACTTCGGAACTCCAGGGTCCCGGCGCCCGCAATCGGGTTCAAATCGGCGCTGGCGATTAGTATAAGTCCAAGTCCGTAGAGGAGTAACACCATGGCCGACGTCCATGAACTGTATGGTTCCGATGCCTACGCACCGGCGCAGATCGCCCAGCGCATCGAGTCGGTGGGCGTGAGCAAAGCCCGCCTGCCCACGCTACCCTTGCTGATGCTGGGGGTGCTGGCCGGCGCCTTCATCGGCCTGGGCGCCATGTTGTTCGTGCTGGTGAAGTCGGATGCCACGCTGGGCTTTGCCGCCAGCGCGGTCAGCGGCGGTCTGGTGTTCTCGCTGGGCCTGCTGCTCGTGGTGGTGGCCGGGGCCGAGCTCTTCACTGGCAACAATCTGTTGGCCATGGCCTGGGCCGACGGGCGCATCCGCAGTGCCGAGGTGATGCGCAACTGGGTGCTGGTGTGTCTGGCCAATTTCGTCGGCGCGGCCGGGCTGGCGCTGCTGGTCTATGCCAGCGGCCACACGGGGCTCAACGGTGGCGCCGTCGGGCAGACCGTGGTGAAGATCGCGCTGGCCAAGCAAGACCTGCCACCGGTGCAGGCCTTCTTCCGTGGTGTGTTGTGCAACGTGCTGGTGTGCATGGCGGTCTGGATGGCCATGGCCGGGCGCAGCGTCATGGACAAGGCGGTGGCGGTGGTGCCGCCCATCATGGCGTTCGTGGCTGCCGGCTTCGAGCACAGCATTGCAAACATGTACCTGATGCCGCTGGCCATGTTGTTGCAGCACTTCGGCACATTGGCGGATACGACGCCAGTCACCTGGGGCGGCATGCTCGGCAACCTCCTGCCGGTGATCGCCGGCAACCTGGTCGGCGGCAGCGTGCTGGTGGGGTTGACCTACCACGTGATCTACCGGCGTCCGCGCGGGGATGTCTGATGCCCCGGCCCCATCTGCTCTTGAGAATGAAAGGGTCTAGCGCGCCAACGGTACCGTTTCGCCCAGATCGAAGCGCACGCTGAAACGCGCGCCGGGCGGCGTCTGGCCCGGGCGTGTTTCGTCCACCGTGATGGTGGCTTGGTGTTGGTGCGCGATTTCCTGCGCAATGGGTAGGCCCAGGCCGGAGCCGTCGGCCTCCACGCCGAGCGCGCGGTAGAAGGGCTGGAACACCAGTTCACGTTCGGCCAGCGGGATGCCCGGCCCCGAGTCTTCCACCTGCAGCAGGATGACCTTGCCGAAGGGGTCGGCCAGCACGCGTGCGGTGATGACCCCAGGGTTCTCTACGCTGGAGGGTGTGTAGTTGATGGCGTTGTCGAGCAGGTTGCGCACCAACTCCTTGAGCAGGGTGGGATTGCCTTCCAGCGTCACGCCCGGGGTACCGGGCTGTGCGCCTTCGTAGCCGAGGTCGATGTGCTTGTCCATGGCGCGCGGCACGCAGTCGCGCACCACGTCCATGGTCAGCCGGGCCAGGTCGCAGCTTTGCCGGCTGATGGCGGTGTTGCCGCTTTCAGCACGGGCCAGCGCCAGCAACTGGTTGACAGTGTGGGTGGCGCGGATGCTGGAGCGGCCGATCTGGCGCAGCGACTGCTTGAGCTCTTCCGCGTTGGTGCCTTCACGTTGCGCCAGGTCGGCCTGCATGCGCAAGCCGGCCAGCGGCGTTTTGAGCTGGTGCGCGGCATCGGCCAGGAAGCGTTTTTGCGTGGCGATCGAGTCCTTCAGGCGTAGCAGCAGATCGTTGACCGAGGCCACCAGCGGTGCGACTTCCAGCGGTACGGATTGCACGTCAAGCGGGCTGAGGTCGTCGGGCTTGCGCGCGCGGATGCGCTCTTCCAGCCGGTTGAGCGGCTTGATGGCCTGCACCAGTGCCAGCCACACCAGCAGCACGGCCAGCGGCAGCGTGACGAACTGCGGCAGCATCACGCCCTTGATGATCTCTGCCGCCAGCACCGAGCGCTTGTCCAGTGTCTCGCCCACCTGCACCAGTGCCATCTTGGCGCCCGGCAGGTTCAGCGGTACCCACATGTAGGCGACCTTGATGTCCAGGCCATGAAATTCGGCATCGCGCAACCGCACCTCGCCGGGTATGACGACCTCGCCCTCCGGCGGCAGCGGGAAATCGCGCTCGCCGCTGAGGTACTCCCCACGCGCACCGAGCACCTGGTAGTAGACGGTGTCGTCGTCGCTGGCACGCAGCAGTTCGCGTGCCGGCAGTGGCAGGTTGAACTGCACGTGCTGGCGGTTGACGGTGATCAGCTCGGCCAGGGCATTGACGTTGTACTCGAGCGCGCGGTCGAACGGCTTGCCGGCGATGTTCTGCGCTACCAGCCAGGTCAGCACCAGGCTGATGGGCCACAGCAGCAGCAGCGGCGTGAGCATCCAGTCGAGGATCTCGCCGAACAGCGAGCGTTGCTCGCGCTGGAAGAGCTTCATGGGCATGGCGCAGGCACGTAGGACGGTGGCTGGCAGGTGCCGTGCGCAGGGCCCGCGGTCACTGGATTTTTTCCAGGCAATAGCCCAGGCCACGCACGGTGGCGATGCGGATCGGGCCCTTCTCGATCTTCTTGCGCAGGCGGTGGATATAGACCTCGATGGCGTTGTTGCTCACCTCTTCGCCCCACTCGCACAGGCGTTCCACCAGCTGGTCCTTGCTGACCAGGCGACCGGTGCGCTGCAGCAGCACTTCCAGCAAGCCGAGTTCACGCGCCGAGAGCTCGACCATCTTGCCGTCGATGGTGGCGACGCGGCCAGCCTGGTCATAGACCAGCGGGCCGTGCTTGATGTTGTTGCTGGTACTGCCCATGCCGCGGCGCACCAGCGCGCGCACGCGCGCCTCCAGCTCCTGCAGCGAGAACGGCTTGGCCATGTAGTCGTCGGCGCCGTAGTCCAGGCCCTTGACGCGCTCTTCCACGCTGTCGGCGGCGGTAAGGATCAGCACCGGCAGGGTGGAGCCACGCGCACGTAACTTCTTCAGAACCTCAAGCCCGTGCATCTTGGGCAGGCCGAGGTCGAGGATCAGCAGATCGAATTCGCTGTTGGTCATCAGGGCCGCATCGGCCTCGGTGCCGGTGGCGACGTGGTTGACGGCGGCGCCGGAGTTGCGCAGGGTGCGCAACAGGCCATCAGCCAGCACCTGGTCGTCTTCAGCTATCAGAATTCGCATGCTTGTCTCCTGGTCGCGGCCGCACTGAGGGCGCCTGCGCTTGCTTTCGGATTTTAGGCCCTCAAGGTGTGAGGGTTTGTCCGTGCGTGGCTTGGCAGCCGGGCTCGGCTCAGCCTGCTCCCGCGGCAGCGCCCAAGCCTTCGGCGGCGTAGGCCTCCAGCCCCAGCGCGATCACCGCCGCCACCTCGTCACCCACGGCTTGTTTGAGCTCGGCTTCGGCCTGCGCCACCGCCAGCTCGAAGGCCTTGAGCCAGGCCAGGCCGGCCGATGTGAAATGCACGCGCTTGGCCCGGGCATCGTTGCCGTCTGCTTCGCGCGTCACCAGACCCCAGGCCTCGCACTGGTCCACCAGTTTGCCCATGGCCTGCTTGCTCATGCCAGCCTGCTCGGCAAGCTCCGTGAGGCGTGAGCCCTGCAGCGCCAGATGGCGGGTGATGTGGATGTGTGCGGCGCTGACCTGGCCGCGTGCCGCCAGGTTGGACAGCGCCAGTGGAGCCTCGGCGCTGCGCGCCATCAGCTGCAGCACGCGGGCATCGAAGCGACGCATGGCGTGGCCGAGCAGGCGCCCCAGGTGCGTTTGGCGCCAGCGGTCATCTTGGGGCGGGGCGGTTCCGGGCATGCCCAAATAGTAAACCAAGATGACTAAAAAATGGGTTTACCAGCGAATACAGCCCCGCTAGACTACTGTTCAAGCATCCAGCCTGTGATTAAAGACAAGGGCTAGAACGAGTCAACCACCGCAATTTCAAGGAGATCTCCATGGACGCAGTCGTCAAGGGCACGAGAGCCGATGCCGCCAACAGCGAAAAGGCCAAGGCCTTGCAGGCCGCACTGGCCCAGATCGAAAAACAGTTCGGCAAGGGCACCATCATGCGCCTGGGCGAAGGCGAGGCGATCGAAGACATCCAGGTGGTGTCCACCGGTTCGCTGGGGCTGGACATTGCCCTGGGCGTCGGCGGCCTGCCGCGCGGCCGCGTGATCGAGATTTATGGCCCGGAATCGTCCGGCAAGACCACGCTGACGTTGCAGGTCATCGCCGAGATGCAGAAGCTGGGCGGCACCTGTGCCTTCGTCGACGCCGAGCACGCGCTGGACGTGCAGTACGCGCAGAAGCTGGGTGTGAACCTGCCCGACCTGCTGATCTCGCAGCCTGATACCGGCGAGCAGGCGCTGGAGATCGTCGACAGCCTGGTGCGTTCCGGCGCGGTGGACCTGGTGGTGGTGGACTCGGTGGCGGCGCTCACCCCGAAGGCCGAGATCGAGGGCGAGATGGGCGACAGCCTGCCCGGTCTTCAGGCACGCCTGATGAGCCAGGCGTTGCGCAAGCTGACTGCCACCATCAAGAAGACCAACTGCACGGTGATCTTCATCAACCAGATCCGCATGAAGATCGGCGTCATGTTCGGC
>JAYRLJ010000027.1:0-16764 GCA_041905305.1 Hylemonella sp.
ACCCCATGGGCGGCGCCATTGCGTTGGGCCACCCGTTGGGCGCCACCGGCGCCATCCGCTCGGCGACCGTGGTGCACGCGCTGCGCCGCAAGAACCTGAAGTACGGCATGGTCACGATGTGCGTAGGGATGGGGCAAGGCGCTGCCGGCATCTTCGAGCGCGTCTGACCGAGGCGCTGCATGCACAAGCGCAAGCTGCAGGTGGATGGTGGCGCAGCACTTGTGCTGCGCGAGTATGTGCCGGCCGGCAAGGCGCAGGCGAGCGTCGTCATTGGCGGCGCCATGGGCGTGCAGCAGGGCTTCTATGCTCCGTTTGCACGCTGGCTGGCCGAGCAGGGTTACCGTGTCACCACGTTCGATTACCGTGGCCACGGTGACTCGCTCCCGGATACACCGGGGCACACGCTGCGCGGTTTTCGGGCCGATCTGTTCGATTGGGCGCGCGACTACGAGGCTGTGGTGCAGTCCGCCAAGGCGGCACAGCCGGACCAGCCGCTCTACCTGATTGGCCACAGTCTCGGTGCCCAGTTGCCCGGCCTGTTTGAGCAGCCTGACCGGGTCGACGGCCTGTTCAGCGTCGCGGCCGGCAGTGGCTACTGGCGTGACAACGCGCCGCGGCTGCGGCGCAGCGTGCTGTATTTCTGGCACGTGCTGGTGCCGGTGGCCACCCGCGTGTGCGGTTACTTTCCGGGCCGCAGCCTGCGCAAGGTAGGCGACCTGCCGGCTGGCGTGATCCGCCAGTGGCGGCGCTGGTGCCTGCACCCGCGCTACAGCGTGGGGGCCGAGGGTGCGGCCGTGGCGGAACGCTACGCACAGGCGCGTTTCCCGCTGCTGGCCTGGTCGTTCACCGACGATGAACTCATGACCCTGCGCGGCACGCGGGCGCTGGTGGGGCTGTACCCGAATGCGCCGAGCGAGGTGCACACGCTGGGGCCGGAGGATGTGCTGGCCCGCCGCATCGGCCATTTCGGCATGTTCCGCGAGCATTTCCGCACCTCGCTGTGGCCCCGGGCTGTCGAGGCGCTGCAAACCTTGGCGGAAACGGGCGTCGCCGGCATGACGGCCGAGACGCCAGCTGTGGCGCACACTATGCAGCCATGAGCCTGCATCCGTTCGACGCCGCCCTGCTGCTGGGGCAGACCGGCCCCGGTCACTACGAGGGGCACACCCACGCCGCCTACTGGAACATGGTGGGGCCTTTCGGCGGCATCAGTGCCGCCCAGGCGCTCAAGGCCGTGATGGACCACCCGGAGCGCCTGGGTGAGCCGGTGTCGTTCACCGCCAATTTCGCGGCGGCCTTGGCCGAAGGCGCCTTCCGCATCGAGGCGCGCCCCATGCGTACCAACCGTTCGACCCAGCATTGGCTGGTGCTGGTGTCGCAGACCGATCCCGACGGACTGGACACGGTGGTGTTGACGGCCACGGCGGTGACGGCGGTGCGGCGCACGACCTGGAGCGCAGTCGATGCCACCATGCCGGACGTGCCGGCACCCGCCGGCATTGCGCGCGCCCAGGGCGCGCGGCCGGTGGCCTGGCTACAGCGCTACGACCTGCGCCCCTGCGCTGGCGAGATTCCTGAGCATTGGGATGGCAGCGAGGCCGACAGCCTGACCCAGCTCTGGATGCGCGATGACCCGCCGCGCCCGCTCGACTTCTGCAGTTTGCTGGCACTGGCCGACGTCTTCTTCCCGCGCGTCTGGCGCCGTCGTGCCCGGCTGACGCCGGTCGGCACGGTGTCGATGACGGTCTACTTCCATGCCGGGCGCGATGAGCTCGCCGCGACCGGTAGTGGCTATCTGCTCGGGCAGGCACGGGCACAATCCTTCTTCAACGGCTATTTCGACCAGAGCGCCGAGCTCTGGAACGAAGCCGGCCAGTTGCTGGCCACCAGCCACCAGATCGTCTATTTCAAGGAGTGAGCCCCATGTCCGACATCCTCGTCCACACCGAAGACGGTGTGACCACGCTCAGTTTCAACCGGCTCGAACGCAAGAACTCCATCACCGCGGCCATGTACGCGGCGATGGCGGACGCCGTGGAGCAGGCAGCGACCGACGCTGCGGTGAGGGTGATGGTGATCCAGGGGCATGAGACGGTGTTCTCCGCCGGCAATGACATCGGTGACTTCCTGGACCAACCTCCGGCCAGTCAGGACGCGCCGGTGTTCCGCTTCCTGCGCGCCATCGCCAGCTTCCCCAAGCCGCTGATCGCCGCCGTCAGCGGCCCGGCGGTCGGCATCGGTACCACGCTGTTGTTCCACTGTGATCTGGTCTACGCGGGTGACAACGCCGCGTTTTCCATGCCCTTTGTCAACCTGGGCCTGTGCCCGGAGGCGGCGTCGAGCCTGCTGGTGCCGCAGATGTTCGGCTACCACCGCGCCGCCGAAGCACTGCTGCTCGGCGAGCCCTTCATGGCCGAAGCGGCGTTGGAGGCCGGCCTGGTCAATCGTGTGCTGCCGCCGACCGAAGCCAACGGTTACGCCCAGGCCCAGGCGCGCAAGCTGGCGGCCAAGCCGCTGTCCTCGCTCGTGGAGACCAAGCGCCTGATGAAGAAGGGCCAGGCTGCCACCGTGCTGCAGCAGATGGCCGAGGAGGGGCAGAGCTTCGGCCGTATGCTGCGCGAGCCGGCAGCGCGCGAGGCCTTCACCGCGTTCATGGAAAAGAGAAAACCTGATTTCAGCAAAGTCTGAAATCGGAATCCCGCAGGGAAGATCAGCCCGTAAGGGCCAGGTTTTCTCTTTCGCCGCAGGCAAAAACGCAAACCGGATTTCAGCAAGGTCTGAACGTGCCCATGACTCGCCAACCCGTTCCGTTCCCGACTGAGGGTTTCGAGCCGGACTTCATCGCCGGCCTGAAAGACATCTTCGAAGACAAGATCGCCTTCAACCGCGTGCTTGGGCTCGAGATCACCGGCCTGCACCCCGAGCGTGTGACGGCCCGCATTGCCATGCGCCCGGAGCTGATCGGCCACTACGGGCATAACCGTATCCACGGCGGCGTCATCAGCGCCGGGCTGGATGCCATGGGCGGCTTGGCGGTGATGGCGGCCATCGGCGCGCGCCACATGGACGAACCGCCGCTGCAGCGCCTGCACCGCTTCGGCAAGCTCGGCACCATCGACCTGCGCATCGACTACCTGCGCCCGGGCATCGGTGACGCCTTCGAATTGCGGGCCGAGGTGTTGCGGCTGGGTTCGCGCGTGGCATCCACGCGCATGGAGTTCCTTGGCGCCGACGGCAAGCTGCTGTCGGCCGGGGCCGCGGCCTACATCGTTTCGTGACGGCCAGTTGCGGGGCCTCAGCCCTGCACGGCCGGACGGTGCGGCACCTCGCGCGGCTTGCCATGCTCGTCGATGGCCACATAGGTCAGTGACGCCTCGGTCACCTTGACGAACTGGCCCTGGGCACGGAACTGCTCGGCGAACACTTCCACCTTGACCGTCATCGAGGTGCGCCCCACGCGGATGAGCTTGGAGTAGAAAGACAGGATGTCGCCTACGCGCACCGGCTGCTTGAAGATGAACTCGTTCACTGCCACCGTCGTCAGACGCCCGCCGGCATAGCGCGCCGGAATCACCGAGCCGGCCAGGTCCACCTGGGCCATGACCCAGCCGCCGAAGATGTCGCCGTTGCCATTGGTGTCGCCCGGCATGGGGATGACCTTGAGCACCAGCTCTTCGTCGGAGGGCGGCTGGCTCGGGCCTGGGGGCTGGTAGGTGGACATGAGTGACAATTCCGTTCAATACAACTCCCCGGATTGTCTCTTATGCGTGGCCGTGGCGAACTGGCACAAGCAAACACTGGCGCGGCTTCGGCGGCGGCACCGGCGCAACCCCGCTCCGACTGGGCCACACTGAAACGGCTGTTCCCCTACCTGTGGCAGTACAAGTGGCGCGTGATCGCGGCGCTGGCCTTCATGGTCGGGGCCAAGCTGGCCAATGTGGGCGTGCCGGTGCTGCTCAAAAATCTGGTGGACACCATGGACATCAAGCCGGGCGATGCGCAGGCCGTTCTGGTGGTGCCGGTGGGTCTGCTGCTGGCCTATGGCGCGCTGCGGCTGGCGACCTCGCTGTTCGCTGAATTGCGCGAACTGGTGTTCGCCAAAGCCACCCAGGGCGCCGCGCGCAGTATTGCGCTCAACACCTTCCGCCATCTGCACGCCCTGAGCCTGCGGTTTCATCTGGAACGCCAGACCGGTGGCATGACGCGCGACATCGAGCGCGGCGTGCGCGGCATCGAGTCGCTGATCTCCTATTCGCTCTACAGCATTGTGCCGACACTGATCGAGGTGGCGCTGGTGCTGACCATCCTGGCGGTCAAGTTCGACGTCTGGTTCGCCTGGATCACCCTCGCCGCGCTGGCGGGCTACATCCTGTTCACCGTCACGGTGACCGAGTGGCGCACCCAGTTTCGTAAGCAGGCCAACGAGTTCGACTCTGCCGCCCACACCAAGGCGGTTGACTCGCTGCTCAACTACGAGACAGTGAAGTACTTCAACAACGAGGATTTCGAGACGCGGCGCTACGACGAGAGCCTGCAGCGCCTCTACCAGGCGCGCCTGAAGAGCCAGACCACGTTGAGCCTGCTCAACACCGGGCAGCAACTCATCATCGCCATCGGCCTGGTGGCCATGCTGTGGCGTGCCACCCAGGGTGTGGTTGACGGCCGCATGACGTTGGGCGACCTGGTCATGATCAATGCCTTCATGATCCAGCTCTACATCCCGCTCAACTTCCTGGGCGTGATCTACCGGGAGATCAAGCAAAGTCTGACCGACCTGGACAAGATGTTCCTGCTGCTGGAGCGTGAGCGTGAGGTGGCCGATGCGCCCGGCGCGCCCGCCCTGCAGACGGACCAGGCCACGGTGCGTTTCGAAAATGTCAGCTTCGCCTACGACCCGGCCCGGCCCATCCTGCACCGGCTCAGTTTCGAGATCCCGGCTGGCAAGACGGTGGCGGTGGTCGGGCCGTCCGGCGCCGGCAAGTCCACGCTGGCGCGCCTGCTGTACCGCTTCTACGACGTCAGCAACCCGCAGGAGGGTGGCCGCATCACCATCGGCGGGCAGGACATCCGGCAGGTGACGCAGGCCAGCCTAAGACTGGCCATCGGCATCGTGCCGCAGGACACCGTGCTGTTCAACGACACGGTCGAATACAACATCGCCTATGGCCGCCCCGGCGCCAGCCGCGCCGAGGTGGAGGCCGCCGCGCGGGCGGCGCACATTCACGACTTCATCGCCGCCACGCCCAAGGGCTACGCCACCATGGTGGGCGAGCGTGGCCTGAAGCTGTCGGGCGGCGAGAAGCAGCGGGTGGCGATCGCGCGCACGCTGCTGAAGAACCCGCCGATCCTGATCTTCGATGAGGCCACCTCGGCGCTGGATTCGGCCAACGAACGCGCCATCCAGGCCGAGTTGCAGGGCGTGGCGCAGAACAAGACCACGCTGGTGATCGCGCATCGCCTCTCGACCGTGGTCGATGCGCACGAGATCCTGGTACTGCAAGCCGGCCGCATCGTCGAGCGCGGCGCGCACGCCGAGCTGTTGGCGCAGGGCGGTGTCTACGCCCGCATGTGGGCGTTGCAGCAGAGTTCGGAGTGATTTTGGCTGCCCGTCCTTTTGGGGCGTGCGTTGTCAGCTATTGATTTGATAGCAATCCGATTGGTGCGGCAGGGCGACGCATAATTTGCGGCATGGACACCAAGTGGCTTGAGGATTTCGTCAGCCTGGCCGAAACGCGCAGCTTTAGCCGTTCGGCGCAGCTGCGGCACGTCACGCAGCCGGCGTTCTCGCGCCGCATCCAGTCGCTCGAGGCCTGGGCCGGCACCGATCTGGTGGATCGCAGCGCCTATCCCACACGCCTGACGCCGGCCGGCGAGACCCTCTATGGCCAGGCGCTCGAAATGCTGCAGGCCCTGCAACATACCCGTGCCATGTTGCGCAGCCAGACCGCGGCCGGGGAGGACGTGATCGAGTTCGCGGTGCCGCACACCCTGGCCTTCACCTTTTTCCCGACCTGGGCTTCCAGCCTGCGCGAGCAGTTCGGCCCCTTCAAGAGCCGGCTGATCGCGCTCAATGTGCACGACGCCGTGATGCGCCTGGCCGAAGGCAGCTGCGATCTGCTGCTGGCTTACCACCATGCCTCGCACCCGTTCCAGCTCGACACCGAGCGTTACGAGATGGTCAGCCTGGGGCAGGAGGTCATTGCCCCGTATTGCCGGCCTGATGCGCAGAGTCAGCCGTTGTTCCTGCTGCCGGGGCGCCCGGGGCAGCCGCTGCCCTACCTGGGCTATGCGCCCGGGGCCTATCTGGGCCAGGTGGTGGACTTCATGCTCAAGCAGGCGGCCACGGCCATCCACCTGGAGCGGGTGTACGAGACCGACATGGCCGAAGGCCTGAAGGCCATGGCGTTGGAGGGGCACGGCCTGGCCTTCTTGCCGCACAGCGCCGTGCGCAACGAACTGCGTGCCGGCCGGCTGGTCAGCGCTGCGCCCGCGGCGATGAGTGACCTGCAGATCACCATGGATGTTCGCCTGTACCGCGAAAAGCCGACCCGGCGCGAGGGCCACAAGGGATCCCACCGGGGTATTCCGAAGCGGACCGTCCAGGCCTTGTGGGAATTCCTGCAGCGGGCGTGAAGCCTGCCCGCTGCGTTTGCGCCTGTGAAATGGGTGTGAACAGGCCCTAGAATGGCCGTTCTGGCGTTTACCAAACGCACCCATTCATTCGCAACCGAATCCGCAAGGAGATGAGCATGAAGAAACAGATGTTGGCACTGGCCGTGATGGCCCTGGCCGCAGGCAGCGCCATGGCCCAGGCGGGTGACACGCTGGCCAAGATCAAGGCCTCGGGCAGTATCACCCTGGGCGTGCGGGAATCGTCCGGCCTGTCCTACACCCTCGGCAACGGCAAGTACGTCGGCTTCCACACCGAAATGGGTGAGCGCATCATTGCCGATCTGCAAAAGCAGCTCGGCCTGGCCAAGCTGGAGACCAAGTACCAGCCCGTGACCTCGCAGAACCGCATTCCGCTCGTGACCAACGGCACGGTGGACCTGGAGTGCGGCTCCACCACCAACAACGCGGCACGCCAGAAAGACGTGGCCTTTGCCGTCACCACCTATGTGGAAGAAGTGCGCATGGCCGTCAAGGCCAACTCGGGCATCACCTCGATCAAGGACCTGAACGGTCGCAATGTCGCCACCACCACCGGCACCACCTCGGTGCAAACGCTGCGCAAGCACGAGCGCGCCGGCGGCATCGACTTCAAGGAGGTCTACGGCAAGGACCACGCCGACAGCTTCCTGCTGCTGGAGTCCGGTCGCGCCGATGCCTTCGTGATGGACGGCTCCATCCTGGCCGCCAACATCTCGAAGTCCAAGAACCCCAATGACTTCAAGATCGTCGGCGAGGTGCTGTCGGTCGAGCCGATTGCCTGCATGCTGCGCAAGGACGACCCGGCCTTCAAGAAGGCGGTGGATGATTCCATCAAGCGCCAGATCGCCGACGGCTCGCTGGCCAAGCTGTATGACAAGTGGTTCATGCAGCCGGTGCCGCCGTCCAACACCCGCATCGGCCTGCCGCTGTCCGACGCCACCAAGGCCGCTTGGGCGAACCCGAATGACAAGCCCATGGAAGACTACGCCCGCAAGTAAAGGGCGCTTGTCTCGGCCTGCAACCCCTGCGAACCTGGTGTTGGCAGGGGTTTTTCGTTGAGCCCGGGGCGCACGCGAGAAAGGATGTCACGATGACATGGGACTGGCAGGTGTTCTGCGAAGACACCATTGAACGCACGGCGGTGCAGGGCTGCTTCGGCAAGGACGGCGGCATCACCTACCTGGATTGGATGCTCTCGGCCTGGGGCTGGACCGTCTCCGTGGCGCTGCTGGCCTTGCTGCTGGCGCTGGCGCTGGGCCTGGTCATCGGCACCCTGCGCACCCTGCCGGCCAGCCCGTGGCTGGTGCGCCTGGGCAATGCGTGGGTCGAACTGTTCCGCAACATTCCCTTGCTGGTGCAGATCTTCCTCTGGTACCACGTGGTGCCGGCGTTTTTCCCGGCGTTGAAGTCGGTGCCAGGCTTCGTGCTGGTGGTGCTGGCGCTGGGTTTCTTCACCTCGGCGCGTGTGGCCGAGCAGGTGCGCTCGGGCATCCAGGCGCTGCCGCGCGGCCAGCGCTACGCCGGCATGGCGCTGGGCTTCACCACCGCGCAGACCTACCGCTACGTGCTGTTGCCGATGGCGCTGCGCATCGTCATTCCGCCGCTGACCAGCGAGACGATGAACATCTTCAAGAACTCGTCGGTGGCCTTCGCGGTCTCGGTGGCCGAACTGACGATGTTCGCCATGCAGGCCCAGGAGGAGACGGCGCGTGGCATCGAGATCTACCTTGCCGTCACCGGGCTGTATATCGTCTCGGCCTTTGCCATTAACCGCCTGATGGCCTTCATCGAGCGGCGCGCGCGCGTGCCGGGCTTCATCGCCGCCAGCGCGGGGGGAGGCCACTGAGATGAACCTGCAAATCGATTTTTCCTTCTACAGCTGGGACCTGATCAGCAACTTCGTGCTCAAGGGGCTGTACTTCAGCCTGATGCTGACCGCCATCGCCACCCTCGGCGGCGTGCTGTTCGGCACGGTGCTGGCGCTCATGCGCCTGTCCGGACGCAAGTGGCTGGACCTGCCTGCCACCATCTACGTCAACGGCATGCGCAGCATCCCGCTGGTGATGGTGATCCTGTGGTTCTTCCTGCTGGTGCCGGCGGTGATCGGGCGCCCCATCGGGGCTGAACTCTCGGCGGTGATTACCTTCATCGCCTTCGAAGCCGCCTACTTCAGCGAGATCATGCGTGCCGGCATCCAGTCCATTCCGCGTGGCCAGGTGTTTGCCGGCCAGGCGCTGGGCATGACCTATGGCCAGAACATGCGCCTGGTGGTGCTGCCCCAGGCTTTTCGCAACATGCTGCCGGTGCTGTTGACGCAGACCATCATCCTGTTCCAGGACACCTCGCTGGTCTACGCCATCGGTGCCTACGACATGCTCAAGGGCTTCGAGGTCGCCGGCAAGAACTACGGTCGCCCGATCGAGGCCTACCTGGCGGCGGCCGTGCTGTATTTCATCATCTGTTACGCGCTGTCCTGGGCTGTCAAGCGTCTGCACCAGCGCATTGCCATCATCCGCTGAGACTCAAGAAAGCGTTGCCATGATCGAACTGAAAAACGTCTCCAAGTGGTACGGTACCTTCCAGGTGCTGACCGACTGCTCCACCAAGATCAACAAGGGCGAGGTGGTGGTGGTCTGCGGCCCCTCCGGCTCCGGCAAGTCCACCCTGATCAAGACCATCAACGCGCTGGAGCCGTTCCAGCAAGGTGAGATCTGGGTCGATGGCGTGCCGGTGCACGACCCCAAGACCAACCTGCCCAAGCTGCGCAGCCGCGTCGGCATGGTGTTCCAGCACTTCGAGCTGTTCCCGCACCTGTCGGTGACGGAAAACCTCACGATTGCGCAGATCAAGGTGCTGGGGCGTACGCCCGAGGACGCCAAGGCGCGAGGCCTGAAGATGCTCGACCGCGTCGGCCTGTCGGCCCACAAGGACAAGTTCCCGGGCCAGCTCTCCGGCGGCCAGCAGCAGCGCGTGGCGATTGCGCGCGCCCTGTCCATGGACCCGATCGTCATGCTGTTCGACGAGCCCACCTCTGCGCTCGACCCGGAGATGGTGGGCGAGGTGCTGGACGTGATGGTGGGCCTGGCGCAGGAAGGCATGACCATGATGTGCGTGACGCACGAAATGGGCTTTGCGCGCAAGGTCAGCAACCGCGTCATCTTCATGGACGTCGGCGGCAAGATCCTGGAAGACTGTTCGCGCGACGAGTTCTTCGGCAACCCGGAGGCGCGCCAGCCGCGCACCAAGGACTTCCTCAACAAGATCCTGTCGCATTGAGCGCGCTGGCCTACAATCCGGCCATGTCTGCTCCCGCCCGTGCCCGCATCGCTGTCCACAGCTGCGCTTTTGCGCCGCTGTGGCGTGCTGCTGCGTGCACCGCGGCTCTGCGTCTGCCGCCGCACGCAGAGTCCTGAGCCCGGCGATCCCACCCCCACCTTCTTCACGCGCCTCTTCTGGATCACCGGGCCCCGCCAGGCGCAGCCCGGCCCCGGTATGTCCGGGGTCGTTGATCCAGGAGCGCATCCATGTCCTTCCCTTCCTCCCTTCGCCTCTTGAGCGAACTCGACCACGCGCGCATCCGTAAGTTGCTGCCGCAGCAGGGTGTCCCGGGGCCGCTGGCCGAACTGCTCAGCGAGGCCGATCTGGTGCCGCCGCGTGAGGTACCGGCCCATGTCGCCACCATGCATTCGCGGCTGCGGCTGCTTGACCTGGCCACGCAGGAGCGGCGTGAACTCACGCTGTGCTACCCGGCCGACGCCGATCCGGCCCGTGGCCTGGTGTCGGTGCTCTCGCCGGCCGGTACCAGCCTGCTGGGCCTGTCGGTGGGCGAGGAAGCCCGCTGGCAGACGCCGGACGGCCGGCAGCACGCCCTGCGCCTGCTGGAAATCCTGTTCCAGCCCGAGGCCAGCGGTCACTACACGATGTGAGGCCGCGCCCGCGCAGCGGGCCGTCGTATGGGGAGGGTGAGACAATCGGGGCATGGATACCCTGACCCTCACCCGCCCCGACGACTGGCATCTGCACGTGCGCGACGGCGAGCCGCTGCACACCGTGGTGCCGCATACGGCACGCCAGTTTGGCCGCGCCATCATCATGCCCAACCTCAAGCCGCCGGTCACCACCGCGGCGCAGGCGCTGGACTACAAGCGCCGCATCCAGTCGGCGGTGCCGGCCGGCGTGGCGTTCGAGCCATTGATGACGCTCTACCTCACCGACAACCTGCCGCCGGACGAGATCGCGCGCGCCAAGGATGCCGGCGTGGTGGCCTGCAAGCTGTACCCGGCCGGTGCCACCACCAACAGCGATGCCGGCGTGACCGACCTGCGTAAGACCTACAAGACGCTGGACGCCATGCAGCGCGCGGGCCTGCTGCTGCTGGTGCACGGCGAGGTGACCTCGCCCGAGATCGACCTGTTCGACCGCGAGGCGGTGTTCATCGAGCAGCAGCTCCAGCCGCTGCGGCGCGACTTCCCGGAACTGAAGATCGTGTTCGAGCACATCACCACCAAGGAGGCGGCCCAGTACGTGATGGAGAGTGACCGTTACCTGGGTGCCACCATCACGGCGCACCACCTGCTGTACAACCGCAATGCCATCTTCACCGGCGGTATCCGGCCGCACTACTACTGCCTGCCGGTGCTGAAACGGGAAGTGCACCGCCAGGCGCTGGTGGCCGCTGCCACCAGTGGCAGCCCGAAGTTCTTCCTCGGCACGGACAGCGCGCCGCACCCGGTGCACCTGAAGGAGCATGCGACCGGTTGTGCCGGCTGCTACACCGCGCACGCGGCGATCGAGATGTACGCCGAGGCGTTTGATGCCGCCGGCGCACTCGACAAGCTGGAGGGCTTTGCCAGCTTCCATGGCGCCGACTTCTACGGCCTGCCGCGCAACACCGGCACCATCACGCTCAAGCTCGAGCACTGGACGCCGCCGGAGAGTTTTCCTTTCGGCCAAGCCGAGCTCAAGCCGCTGCGTTCGGGCGAGTCGCTGCCGTGGCGCATGGTCTAGAGCAGATCGACTGGCAAGCGCCTTGGCTGGCGCCGTACCGTGCGGTCGGTGAGCCCATGGCCAGGCAGGTTCTGCAGGGGGCCAGTTGCGCAGCGGCGCTCAACAGCGATCCGGCCATGCCGGTGCGTTTCGTTCCGCAGGCCGCGCTGCCGGCGGGGATGGCTTATGAGCAGTTCATCTTCGAGCAGGGGAGCGTGCCCACACGCGACGGTCTGCATGACTTCTTCAATGGCCTGGTCTGGCGCCATTTCCCCTTGAGCAAGCGCCAACTCAACCGGCTGCAGGCGGCGCAGATTGCGGCCGACGGCGTGCAGGCGGTGCGCGGGCCGGTGCGTGACGCGCTGACGGTGTTCGACGAGAACGCCGCGCTGCTGCGTGCGCCGGATGCGCTGTGGGACGCGTTGGCGGCACGTGACTGGCCGCAGCTGTTTGGCGAGTTGCGGCCGTTGTGGACCCAGGCCCGGATCGTGCTGTTCGGCCATGCCTTGCTGGAGAAGCTGGTTCATCCACGAAAACCGATCACCGCCCACGTCTATCGGGCGCATCCAGCTATCGATTCAATAGCATCGCTGGATGCCTGGCTGGCGCAGGACCTGACGGCGCCCAAGCTGGCGGGCAAACCCTTTGTGCCGTTGCCGGTGCTGGGGGTGCCGGGCTGGTGGCCGGCCAACGAGGCGCCGGCTTTTTACGACGACATACAGGTGTTCCGGCCGCTGCGGCCCGCGCTCGCATCCTGAGTGTTGCGCCGCCCGGCATTTCGCCACAAGGGCAGGGGAATTGCGCCCCGCCGGCTTGAATCTGCTGTTTTCGCCCTTACCATTCGCGCCAACGGCCCGCGTTCGTCGGGCTGTCTTTGAAGGAAATCATGAAACGCATCGTTCTGTTCGTCTTGACCAACCTTGCCGTCGTGGTGGTGCTGGGCATCGTGGCCAGCCTGCTCGGCGTCAACCGCTACCTGACGGCCAATGGCCTGAACCTGGGTGCCCTGCTCGGTTTCGCGCTGGTGATGGGTTTCGGCGGCGCCATCATCTCGCTGCTGATCAGCAAGCCGGTGGCGAAGTGGAGCGCCGGTGTGCGCGTGATTGAGCAGCCGCAGTCGCCCGACGAGGCCTGGATTGTCAACACCGTGCGCAAGTTCGCCGACCAGGCCGGCATCGGCATGCCCGAAGTCGGCATCTTCGAGGGCGACCCGAATGCCTTTGCCACCGGTGCCTTCAAGAACTCGGCCCTGGTGGCCGTGTCCACCGGCCTGTTGCAGAACATGACGCGCGAGGAAGTCGAGGCCGTGATCGGCCACGAGGTGGCGCACATCGCCAATGGCGACATGGTCACCATGACGCTGATCCAGGGCGTGATGAATACCTTCGTCGTGTTCCTGAGCCGTGTCATCGGCTATGCCGTGGACAGCTTCCTGCGTCGCAATGACGAGGAGAGCTCCGGCCCCGGCATCGGCTACATGGTCACCACCATCGTGCTCGACATCGTGCTCGGCTTCCTGGCGGCCATCATCGTGGCCTGGTTCTCGCGCCAGCGCGAGTTCCGTGCCGACGCCGGTGCCGCGCAGCTCATGGGCCGTCGCCAGCCGATGATCAACGCCCTGGCCCGTCTCGGCGGCCTGCACTCGGCCGAATTGCCCAAGAGCATGGCGGCCATGGGCATTGCTGGCGGCATCGGACAGCTGTTCTCGACCCACCCGCCGATCGAAGAGCGCATTGCCGCGCTGCAGAACATGCAAGGCTGACGCACGCCACCCGATCGCCGCAGCCCCGCGCAGTGTCACGCTGCGCGGGGTTTTTTCATGCCCAGCCTGGGCGAGGGGGCGTTCTTGCATCCGGGCGGCGCGACGCCGACAATGCCTCTGCACCCTCCATGCACGAAAGGAGGCCGCCGTACGGCGACCGTCATGCAGCCGCACTCCTCACGAGCTGGCCAGTTCCGCGGTCCGCGCAGCTTCGTGGCGCGCCTGTGGTTGGCGGTCGTGGCGCTCAACCTGGTGCTGATGGGCTTTGCCGCCTGGGCACTGTTGCAGAGCCGGCAGCAGTTCGAAGGCGCGGCGGCGGCCACGGTGGGCAACCTGGCACGGTTGATGGAGCACGACATCCTGGCCTCCATCCGCCTGGTCGATCTGGCCCTGCTGACGGTGGCCAGCGAAGCCGCACGCCAGACCGGCGGCGACGAGACGCGACGGCTCAACCAGCTGATCGAGCAGCAGCGCGCGCGGGTGCCGGAACTCGACGGTCTGCGGCTGGCCAATGCCGAAGGGCTGATGACGCATGGCACGGGCGTCGACGCGGCCAGTCGTATCAGCATCGCCGATCGTGGCTACTTCCAGCAACTCAGGTCGCAGCCGCAGGCTGGCCTGGTGATCGGACGGCCGGTGCAAGGGCGCGTGAGCGGCAAGTGGGCGATCACCCTGGCGCGGCCGGTCCGGCTGGCCGACGGGCGCTTTGCAGGCGTCGCGGTCGGTGCGGTGCCGCTGACCTATTTCATCGCGCAGTTCCTGCCGCTGCAGGTGGGTGCGCAGGCCTCCTTTGCCCTGTTCGATGCCGATTTCAGGCTCATCGTGCGCCATCCCGAGCCTGACGGTGCCGTCGCCGCCGTCGGCAAGCCCGTCGGTTCGGGTGAGTTGCGCCAGCGCATCCTTGGCGGCCAGACCAGCGGCACGTACAAGGCCGCTTCCAGCGTCGACGACGTCGAGCGGATCTCCTCGTTTCGGCAGATCCCGGGTACCCGCCTCTATCTTGTGCTGGGCGTGGGGGCCGACGACTACCTGGCACCTTGGTACCAGGAGATGGCCAAGGCCATCACCATCGTGCTGCTGTTCGTGTTCGTCAGCCTGGGGGTGGCTTGGCTGGTGCAACGGACCTGGCGCCGGCAGGCCGCCGCCTTGCAGGCGCTGGAGCAGGCCAACCGCACGCTGGAAGACGAGAAGCAGCTCAACCAGACCATTGTGCGTTCCTCGCCGTTTGCCATCTACACCCGCGACCGCTACGGCGTCGTTACGGCCTGGAACCCCGCGGCCGAGAAGCTGTTCGGTTGGCGTGCCGAGCAGATCATCGGCAAGCCGCTGTTGACGGTGCCGGCCGGCCGGGAACGTGAGACCAAGGCTCTGCGCGACCGTGTGCTGGCCGGCGAGAGCATCATCGACCTGGAAGTGCAGCGCCAGCGCAGGGACGGCACACTGTTCGACCTCAGCACCACGCTGGCGCCGCTGCGCGATGCCAGCGGCGTCGTGACCGGCTACCTGGCGATTGCATCCGACATCTCCGAGCGCAAGGCGGCCGAGAAGCGCATCGAGTTCCTGGCCTACCGTGATGTGCTGACCGGCCTGCCGAACCGCCTGCTGCTGCTGGACCGCTTCAGCCAGGCGACGCACCATGCCGACCGCACCGACAGCCAGATTGCCCTGCTGTTTCTCGACCTCGACAACTTCAAGACCATCAACGACTCGCTCGGGCATGCCGTGGGCGATGCGCTGCTCCAGGAGGTGGCCCGGCGCCTGCTCAGCTGCGTGCGCGAGTCCGACACCATCAGCCGCCAGGGCGGCGACGAGTTTCTGGTGGTGCTGCCGGACTTGCACGGCATGGACGCCATCACGCCGGTCTTGCAGAAGATCCGCGACCAGTTGCAGCTGCCGTTCGAATTCGATGGCCACGAGCTCACCACCTCGGCCTCGATCGGCATCGCCCTCTACCCCGACGACGGCCGTGACTTCGACACTCTGCTCAAGAAGGCCGACACCGCCATGTACCAGGCCAAGGACGCCGGACGCAACGGCTACCGCTTTTTCGATGCGCAGATGAATGTCACCGCCGTTGAACATCTGCGCCTCAAGAGCGGCCTGCGCCGGGCGCTGGAGCGCGGCGAGTTCGCGCTGCACTACCAGCCGCAGATCGAGCTGGCCAGCGGGCGGGTGGTCGGGGTGGAGGCGCTGTTGCGTTGGAACCATCCGGAGCAGGGGATGATTTCCCCCGCACGTTTCATTCCGGTGGCGGAGGACAGCGGCCTGATCGTGCCGATCGGCGAGTGGGTGATCCAGCAAGCCTGTCGCCAGGCCGTGGCCTGGCGGCGCGACGGCCTGCCGGACCTGGTGATGGCCGTCAACCTGTCGGCGGTGGAGTTCAAGCGCGGTGATGTCGAGCACAAGGTGACGCGGGCATTGCAGGACAGCGGCCTCGATCCGCACCGGCTGGAGCTGGAGCTGACGGAGTCGGTCCTGATCCACAACACCGAGCAGGTGCTGGCCACGGTGCAGCGGCTCAAGCGCTTGGGCGTGACGCTGTCCATCGATGACTTCGGCACCGGCTACTCCAGCCTGTCCTACCTCAAGCGCTTCGAGGTCGACAAGCTCAAGATCGACCGCTCCTTCATCCGCGACCTGGCCACCGACGAGGACGACGCCGCCATCATCCGTGCCATCATCCAGATGGCGCGCAGCCTGAACCTGCGCACCATTGCCGAAGGCGTGGAAGACGGGAGCCTGTTGGCAAGGTTGCAGGAATTCGGTTGCGACGAGGCGCAAGGTTATTGTTTGGCCCGGCCGATGCCGGCAGAGGGTTTTGTCGACTTCGTCAGGCAGTGGCAGAGATGACCGGTGCAGAGGGAAGGAGAGGAAAGTCCATGACACAGTTTCCGTGGCCCGCGGGCTGTTGCCTGCCACTGGTGCTGGCAGCGCCGCTGGCCTGGGCGCAGCTGCCGCAGCAGGGCACGGTGCCGACGCCGGAGCAGGCCCAGGCGTGTGAGCAGGCCTGGGTCGAGTACAACGAGTTCAAGGCACGCTATGTGATGGAGGAGTCGCAGTACCCGCTGACGGTGCAGGGCGCGGCGGTGCGTGCCGCCTGCGGTGCCGAGGCGCTGCCGGCGCCGCCGGGCTCCGACGAGCCGCCACCGCCGCGGGTGCGCAGGCCCCGCCCGCCCGAGCCGCCGCGCAGCCCTTAAGCGGCGCGCACCAGGTCGAGCGCCACGGCCTCGGCCACCTTGATGCCATCCACCCCGGCGGACAGGATGCCGCCGGCGTAGCCCGCACCCTCGCCGGCCGGGTAGAGGCCGCGCACGTTCAGGCTCTGGTAGTCCTCGCCGCGCGGGATGCGCAGCGGCGATGAGGTG
>JAYRLJ010000028.1:0-16752 GCA_041905305.1 Hylemonella sp.
CCAGGCGGGCAGAGTCCGATATGGCGGAACAGCGCGGCACCGATCTCGTCCTGGCGTCGTTCGCCCGAAGGCATGATGACGCTGCGGGCCGAGTCGCGCGCCGTGCGGCCGGCGCGTGACTTGCGCGGGCTCATGGCGGCGGTGTAGCGGTCCAGCGTCTGCAGCACCTTGGTCAGGCGCAGTGCCGGTGCCCAGTCATTCAGTTGTTCCGGGCCCTGCAATGGCGTGTGGTGCAGGCCGACGATGGTCAGCCAGTCCTGATCGCTTACCCCGGCCTGCAGCAGCATCTGCTGTCCCTCCTCGGCGTGGCTGTCGATGGCCTTGCGCTGATGGGGCATGGGCGGGTATTTCTGCACGGCCAGGGTGTCCTGCAGACGCATCATGGCCACGTTCATGGTGAGCGCACCGCACACCAGGCTGCGCCGCTCGGTCTCCGTCAAGGAAAGGCTGTCGCCCAGGGAGTGGCCCAGCGCCGCGCATAGCAAGGCATGCAAGGTGCTGTAACCGTCGTACTCGGTGACGGCACGGTTGAAGAGCAGGAAGTGCGAGGCCGCAGCGTTCTCGCTCATCAGTTCGTGGATGTGTTGCGTCAGTCCATGGACCTTGCGCTCGAAGTCCTCGCTGCCGGCGACGTTGTTCAACAGGGCGTTGAGCTTGGATTCCACATCGCCCCAGCGCTCGGCCAACGTGCCCGTGAGCTTGTCGCTCTCGTTGCGCGGTTTATAGAGGTCCACGTATTGCGACATGTCCTTGATGGGCGCATCGGCCCGGGACAGGGCGCTGATGCCGGCCATCATCGCGCGCACACGCTCTTCGCTTTCCTCGATTTCGACAAAGAGCTTCTTGCGGCTGCGGATGGACTCCAGCTGCTGCGCGGTTTCGATGCGCTGACCCTTGGCCAGCATGATCACGCCCTTTTCGTCTCGCAGCGTAAAGCTCAGAGACATACCCAGAAACAGCTTTTCCGGGCTCAATTCCAGCTGGGCCATGGCGGGTCGACCTCCTCGGGGCAGGCGCGCCCTGCCCGAACAGATAACTCCCTGTTGTTGTTCTTGTTTCGAGACGCCATGCCAGCGCCAACGACACGATAAATATAGTAATTATGGAAGTAATAATACTACCCGGCGCTGTTTCGCTCAAGCACCTGATCCATGTCAAGGTTGAGCGCCGTAGCCACCTCGTCCGGGAAGGTCTCGGCCAGATCGGCATCGCCATAGCCGAGCTCCTGGGCCCGGGCCCGCCACACCGCCAGGTGGACCACGCCCGACAGCGGCTCGTAGTTGTCGCGGCTGAAGGGGGCGTCATGGTGTTCGAACACATCCACCAGCACCTCCGGGAAACGCCAGGCCCGCCCCAGCTCGGCCCCCACCTGGGCGTAGGAATAACCAAAGGCCTCGCGCTGCGCTTGTGAGCGCTGCAGCGCGAAGAACGACGTGCGGCTGTTGAACTGCTCCATGGCCTGCGGCATGCCCAGATGCATCACCAGCTCGCCAGTGGCGTGGATCAGGCCGGCCGTGTAGGCCGTGACGTTGAGCCGGCGGTTGCTGATCAGCATGCGCGAGATGCGTGCGGTCTCACGGCTGTAGCGCCAGAAGCGATTGAGATCGACCTTGGGGACCTGGCGGAAGGCACTGCTGATGGCCTCGGCGCACACCAGAGTGCGCAGGTCCAGCAGGCCGACCACCGCCAGCGCCTCGGCAATGTTGCGGATCTGGTGCGTCAGCTCGAAGCGAGCCGAGTTGGCAATCTGCAGCAGGCGTGCTGCCAGCACCGGTTCCTGCGTGAAGAGCGCACTGATGCGGATCAGGTTGGGCTCTTCCGCATTCAGCTCGGCCAAGATGAGGCCAATCACCTCCGGAACGCTGGGAAGTGCGTCCGAGGAGGCGAGCAACTGTTTCAGATCCATGCCCCGTAGTCTACCGACCGGGCCTGGCACCACCGCGCCGTTTTGCAAGCAATCGCAACGCTGCCGGGACCGGACCGCGCCACTCAGTGGCAGCCGCAGGCCGATGTACTGCCGCCTGCGGCCGCCGGCGGCTCGAACGACGGGAACAGCACATTGTTTTCCAGATGGATGTGGTTGATCAGATCCTCCTGCAGCTGGGCCAGGCCGGCGTAGAGCGCGCGCCAGGTGTTGCAGGCGCCGTCCGGCGGCGTGATGTCCTGTGTCAGGGCATTGAGCCGCTCCAGCGTGGCACCATGCTCGACGTGCTCGGCGCGCATGACCCGGATGGGCTGGTGCACGAAAGGGTTGCCGCCGGCCTTGAGGATGGGAAAGAGCACGGCTTCCTCCTTCTGCATGTGCGACAGCAACTCGGCGTGCATGCCCTCCAGCAGGTCGGCCAAGCCGGCCGGCACCTGCGGGTGCTCGCGGTGCACCGCCTCGACGCGACGCGCCATGCGGATCAGCTCCGGCAGCTGGGCGCGGTGGACCTCGTGGTAGCGGGCCAGGATGTGGTCAATCAGTGCGGCCGGTTCGGTCAGGCCGGTCACGCCCGCGGGACGCTGCAGCACGGACAACTCACGCAGGATGGCGTCAGCATCCAGCCCCTTGTCGACGGCGGCCTGCCGCAGGCTGATCTGGCCGCCGCAGCAGAAATCGAGCTTGAGGCGCCGGAACACGGCGGTGGCGCCCGGCAGCGCGACGGCAATCTGGCCGATGGCCTGGTCGGCACTCAGGACGGCGGGCTCGGTGGTTTCGAGACGTGCATTCATGGGGACACTCCTTTAAAGATTCATTCTTTATGAATGTTTATTCTAGCGAATAAAATTCATCTGAAATACATCTTTTCCTTGATCTGCCACAAGACCCATGCGCCTGACCCAGTGGACCGACTACACCCTGCGCGTGCTGATGTACTGCGCCGCTTGCCAGAACCGTGAGCAGCCCGTGACCATCAGCGAGATTGCCGAGGGCTACGGCATCTCGCGCAGCCATCTGACCAAGATCGTGAACGAGCTGGCGGCCTTGGGCCTGCTGGAAACCACGCGCGGACGCGGCGGCGGCATGCGGCTGGCCCGCCCCGCCAACGAAATCCGGCTCGGCGAGGTGGTGCGGCACACCGAGACGGATTTCACACTCGTGGAGTGTTTCGACCCCAGCCTGGACAGCTGCCGCCTGAGCCCGCAGTGTGCGCTCAAGGGCGCGCTGGGGCGGGCCATGGCCAGCTTCTTCGCCGAGCTCGACGGCGTGACGCTGGCTGACCTGGTGGCGCCGACGCCCACCCACGCCACCGCGCCCCTGACGCGCCAGCCGCGTTGGCCGACGGGCTTGCCCCGCAGGGGCGGGTAAATTGCGGCACCGGTGCAGAATCGGGCCGTGACCCACCGCTCCGTCATGGCCGGCATGCCCTTCTCGCTTCTGCGCCGTAGCCTGCTGCTGGCCGGCCTGTGCAGCGCCGCCGGCGTGCCTGCCCTGCCGGCGCGCCCGCTGGAGTTTCCGCGCGACTTCGGCGCTCACCCCGACCTGCGCACCGAGTGGTGGTACATCACCGGCCAAGCCCTCAGCCAAGGCCGCCTGTTCGGCTTCCAGCTCACCTTCTTCCGCTCGCGCGTCGATGCCACACGAGGCATGAGCTCGCGCCTGGCCGCCCGGCAACTGATCTTTGCGCACGCAGCCGTGACCGACGTGCAAGGCCAGCGGCTCTGGCATGACCAGCGCATTGCCCGCGCCAGTGGCAATGCCCAGTTCGACCAAGCCCACGCTCGCGAGCACGACACCGACCTGGCCTTGCGCGACTGGACGCTGCGGCGGGAGCCCGGCACACCGCATCGCTACCGGGCCCAACTGCGGGCACAGGATTTCGAGTTGGCACTGCAGTTCACCGCCCGGCAGCCGGTGCTGCTGCAAGGCGAGCAAGG
Source organism: Hylemonella sp. (assembly GCA_041905305.1). GTDB lineage: Bacteria > Pseudomonadota > Gammaproteobacteria > Burkholderiales > Burkholderiaceae_C > Hylemonella. The sequence goes on from JAYRLJ010000028.1 coordinate 3,862, forward strand.
CCTGTCGCGCAAAGGACCCGAGCCTGCCCAGGCCAGCTACTACTACAGCGAACCGCAACTGGCGGTGCAAGGTCACCTCACGCTGCAGGGCCAACGTCATGCCATCGACCCAGGGGCGACGGCCTGGCTCGACCACGAGTGGAGCGAAGCGCTGCTGCACCCGCAGGCGGTGGGCTGGGACTGGATCGGCATCAACCTGTTCGACGGCAGCGCCCTGACCGCCTTCCGCCTGCGCGACCGCCTGGGCGACGCGCTCTGGGATGGCGGCTCGTTCCGCCCGGCGCCAGGCACCGGGCCGGCACGCATCTTCCGCCGCGGCGAGACGCATTTCGCCCCGCAGCGCCACTGGCTCAGCCCTTTGAGCCAGGCCCGCTACCCGGTCGAATGGCGCGTGCAGACACCGACCGGCACCTACATGCTGCGCGCCGTGCTCGACAACCAGGAGCTCGACAGCCGCCCCTCCACCGGCGCCATCTACTGGGAAGGCCTGAGCGAGCTGTACGACGCACAGGGCCGCCATGTCGGGCGCGGCTACCTGGAGATGACGGGCTACGCCGGTGCCTTGAAGCTGTAGCAAAAGCTTCACCGGTCTGTCATCAGCGCTTCCTAGCATGGGGCGGTTTGTTCAACCACCTGTCTAGGAAACCATGCGCAACACACACTTGCTGTCACTCCTGGCCCTGCTGACCTGTGCTTCGGCACAGGCCCAGCAAGCCTTCCCCGCCACCCTGGTCGGCCATGCCGCCCTGCCGGCACAAACCTATTTGGCGGCACCGAAGGATGCTCCGGCCAGCCTGCAGACCTCGGGCAAGTACACCACCGCCGACGGCCGCCGCGAAGACCGTCTGGGCGTGATCGCCGGTAGCTCCTTCCTTTCTGCCAAGGACGCACCACGGCCGACCGGCATCAGCCTGCCGTTCAAAGGCCAGCCGGTGCAAGGCTTCTCCGGCATCAAGGCCATGAAGGACGGCAGCTACTGGGTGTTGACCGACAACGGCTTCGGCAGCAAGGCCAACTCGGCCGATGCCATGCTGATGTTCCACCACGTCAAGCCCAACTGGAAAAGCGGCAGCGTCCAGCGCCTGCAGACCGTGTTCCTGCACGACCCCGACAAGAAGGTGCCGTTCCTGATCGTCAACGAGGGCACCAAGCAGCGCTACCTGACGGGCGCGGATTTCGATATCGAGTCGATGCAGTTCATCAGCGAGCACGTCTGGTTCGGCGACGAACTTGGCCCGTACCTGATCAAGGCCGACCGCAAGGGCAAGGTGCTGGCCGTGTTCAGCACGATGATTGACGGCAAGCTGGCCCGCTCGCCCGACCACTACGCGGTCACGACGCCGGCCACACCCGGCGCGTTCAGCACCCCGGTGCGCCGCTCACGCGGCTATGAAGGCATGGCCGCCTCGAAGGATGGCCAGTACCTCTACCCGCTGCTCGAAGGCCCGCTGTGGAACGAGGCAGAGAAGAAGTGGGAAACCCAGGACGGCCGCGAATACCTGCGCATCCTGGAATTCAGCGTGGCCAAGGGCGAATGGACCGGCCGCTCATGGAAGTACGCGCTGGAACTCAACGGCAACAACATCGGCGACTTCAACATGATCGATGCCGACACCGGCCTGATCATCGAGCGTGACAACGGCGAAGGCGTCGAGAGCACCGCCTGCAACGGTCCGGCCCGCCCGGACTGCCAGAACGTGCCGGCCAAATTCAAGCGCGTCTACAAGATCAGCCTGAAGGACACGGATGCCAACGGCTTCGTGCGCAAGATCGGCTACATCGACCTGCTCGACATCCAGGACCCGAAGGGCGTGGCCAAGGTCGGCGGCCAGGGCGGCAAGTTCACCTTCCCCTTCGTGACCATCGAGGACGTGGACGTGGTCGATGCCGAGCACATCATTGTCGCCAACGACAACAACCTGCCCTACTCCTCGGGTCGCCAGCTGGGCAGGAACGACGACAACGAGTTCATCCTGCTGCACGTGCCCGAGTTGCTGTCAGCCCGCTGAAACGGCTGCGGCCATGCGGTCTTCGGGCCGGCCGGTGTGGCCGGCTTCCCAGGCCAGCATGGCCGCCTTGCGCTCAGAGCCCCAGCGGTAGTGACCGATATCCCCTGACTCGCGGATCACGCGGTGGCAGGGAATCAGGTAGCCAATGGTGTTGGCTGCCAGTGCGCTGCCGACGGCCCGCTGCGCCCTCGGTGCGCCGGCCAGCTGTGCCAGCTGGCTGTAGGACACCACCCGTGAGGGCTCGACCCGCAGCAGGGCCTCCCACACCTTGAGCTGGAAGTTGGTCCCGCGCAGCACCAGGTGCAGGGTACCGGGCTGCGGCGTGCGGGTGAACACCCGGTCCATCCACTGCTGCGCCTGCGCGTCGTCAAGGCGGTAATCGGCCGCCGGCCAACGGGCTTGCAGTTCGGCCTGCCGCACCGGGGCGTCGCCTTCCAGGAAAGCCAGGTAACACAGACCGCGCGGCGTCCAGCCCACCAGGGCATCGCCGAACGGCGTCAGCGCATGGCCCCAGCCCAGCGTGAGGTCAGCCCCACCGCGCTTGATCTCGCCCGGCGTCATGGCCTCACAACTTACCATCAGGTCATGCAGTCGCCCCGCGCTGGACAGGCCGCTGGCCGCGGTGACGCTAAGCAGGTCCTGCGAGGCCTGCAACGCCTGCCGCGCATGCTCCTTGGTCAGGTACTGCAGGAAGCGCTTGGGCGAGATGCCGGCCCAGGCGGCAAACACGCGCTGCAGATGGAATTCGCTCAGGTGCACCGCCTGCGCCACCTCGGCCAGCGAGGGTTGCTGCAAGGCGTGCCGGCGCAGGTAATCGATGGCGCGCGCCACCACGGCGTACTGGCGCGCGGGGCTGTCCGCGAGTTGCTCATCCACGGGACACCACCTTCGCCAGCCGCAGCGAACGTAGCGAGAACCCGGTCACCAGCGCCGTGCCCAGCACCACCACAACCGCGCCCGCCAGCGTGTGCCAGCCGACGGACTCGCCCAGGAACAACCAGCCCCACAGCACACCGAACAGCGGGATCAGGAAGCCCACGGTCAACGCCGGCGCAGCGCCGATATCAGCCACCAGCCGGAAGTACAGCAGGTAGGCCACGCCGGTGCACAGCAGGCCGAGCGCAGCCACCGTGGCCAGCACACCGGGCGACGGCAGTGCAGGTACCGGCGGCGGCATGAAGGCCAGCAGCGGCACCACCCACAGCACAGCGGCCCACATGCTGCCGTGCGCGTTGGCCAGCGGCCCCGGGGTGTCCGCCACGCGCGCGTAGTTGCTGGCAATGCCGTAGCAGCAGGTCGCCGCCAGCGTGGCCGCAATGGCGGGTCCGGCACCCGCCTGCACGGCTGCCGGCTCTACCCCCAGCAGCAGCCCTACACCCGCCACCCCCAGCAGCAGCCCCAGGACCACGCGCGGCCGCAGGGGCGTGCGCTCCCACAGGGCCGCGATGAGCGCCCCCCAAATGGGGCCGGTGGCGTTGAGGATGGACATCAGCGACGCCGGCAACGTGCGCGCAGCATAGGCGAAGAAGAGAAACGGCAACGCCGTGTTGAGCAACCCCAGCACGAGGTAATGGCGGCTGTGGGTGCGCAACCCGAGCGGCGGCTCGCGCAGCCACCGCGCCACGGCCCACAGCAACAGCGCCGCCAACGCCACCCGCGCCTCGATCAACCAAGCCGGCCCCAACACCGGTACAGCGATGCGCATGAACAGGAAAGAGGCGCCCCAGATGGCGGCCAGCAGCAGGAGTTGGAACAGGTGGACGGTGGACATGGGTCTATTCTGGCCCCTGTCCGCCTGACGACGCCACCCGCTTCTTGCGCACTTGCAGGCCTGCTACGCGGGCGCCTCCTACCCGACGATGCCCGAAGACACCATATCCCCCTGCCCGTGCTCGCCGCCTGCTCGACAGGGGCGTGATGCCGCGGCGCCCGGTGCGCAGCGCGCGGGAGCGGTGCGCGTCGGTCGCCAGCGAGTGGCCGCTGACGGTATCTACGCGCGGCTGGCAGCGCGGCAGTTCCATCCGTGACACCCCTGTTTGCCAGCCGTCAGCGGCTCGGTGTAAGCTGCTGGCATCAACCACAAGGAGCACGCCATGAGCCAGGCGTTTCATGACATCGACGAACGCGCCAACCTGACGTCCAGCAACAAGTTCGAATTGCTGCTGTTCCATCTGGGCGAAGCCGCCGGCTCCGACCGGCGTGAACTGTTCGGCATCAACATCTTCAAGGTGCGCGAGATCCTGGTCATGCCGCCCATTACCGCCATGGTCAACGCTCCACCGCATGTACTGGGCGTGGCGAATATCCGCGGCCAGATCATCCCGGTGATCGACCTGCCGGCCGTGGTGGGCTGCAAGGCCAAGAAGGGCACCGGCATCCTGCTGGTGACCGAGTTCGCCCGCAGCACACAGGCCTTCGCGGTCGAGGAAGTGAACGAGATCGTCCGCCTGGACTGGAAGCACGTGCTCTCGGCCGAGGGCCAGGGCGGCGGCCTGGTGACCAGCATCGCCCGCGTGGACGGCGATGCCGAGGACACCCGCCTGGCCCAGGTGCTGGACGTCGAACAGATCCTGCGCGACATCACGCCGGCCGACAAGAAAGCGACGATCGACCTCAAGGGCGCCCGCGTCGAGACGCCGCCCGGCACGGTGGTGCTGGCGGCCGATGATTCAGCCGTGGCACGCTCGATGATCGAGCAGGGCCTGTCGGCCATGGGTATCCCCTTTGTGATGACCAAGACCGGCAAGGAAGCGTGGGAAACACTGCAGGCCATCGCGACCCAAGCCACCGCTGAGGGCAAACGGGTTCAAGACAAGGTCGCCGTGGTGCTGACCGACTTGGAGATGCCCGAAATGGACGGCTTCATGCTCACGCGCAACATCAAGGGCACCAGCCAGTTCGCCTCGCTGCCGGTGGTGATCCACTCCTCGCTGACGGGCACCACCAACGAAAACCTGGTGAAGAACTCGGGGGCCGACGCCTACATCGGCAAGTTCGCGGCCGACGAGCTGGCACAGACGCTGCGCGAGATGCTGGCTCGGCGGCAGCCCTGAGCCGACCATACGAGGGAGCCGCCTACTGCAGCGGCTCCTTGAGTGCCTCGGGAATCGGCAGCGCGAGGACGTCCACGCCCTCCTCGCGCAAGGCCTGCATCTCCTCGCGTGACGCCTGGCCGCGGATGCCGCGCTCCTCAGCTTCACCGTAATGGATCTTGCGCGCCTCTTCGGCAAAGCGCGTGCCAACATCCTCGGTCTCGGCCATGATGCGCCGCGCCGCCTGCAGCCAGGCTGCCTGCAAGGCCTGCAGCGCCGGATCGGATGCACCAGATACCACCTGCTGCGGAGCGACATCTGCTGGAGGTGCCGCTTCGGCCCGTGGCGCACCGAGATTCAACCGGGGCGCACTGGGCAATTTGTGCACGGCCTTGTCGCCGCACAACGGGCATTCCAGCAGCCCACGCGCCGTCTGGCTGGCGTAGTCCTCCTCGGAGGCGAACCAGCCCTCAAACACATGCTGCGCAGCGCACTGCAGATTCAATACCTTCATGGTGGCGAACCCTGTCTGGACCGGATTATCGGCTGACGGAGCCATCGGGGGCTGTCTGCCAGTCCAGTGTCCAGGCGCCAGCGAGGACATTCTGCAGCCAGAGGGCCCCCGTGAGGGTCTTGGCGTCGGTCACCTGCCCGGCGCGACACCACTGCAGCAGTTCGGCCGGTGTCGCGGTGAAGACGTCGAGGTGCTCGCCCTCGTCCAAGCGGCGCTCGCCCGGGCGCAGACCGCGCGCAAACCAGATGTCGATGAATTCGGTGGAGTAGGAGATGACGGGGTGCAGCACCCCGGCACGCGCCCATTCAGTGGCCTGGTAACCGGTCTCTTCCTGCAGCTCGCGCACGGCACAGGCCAGCACATCTTCGCCTGGATCGAGCTTGCCGGCAGGGAACTCGATCATGACCTGTTGCACCGGGTAGCGGTACTGGCGCTCCAGCACGACGCGCGCATCGCCCTGCGCATCCTGCAACAGCGGGATGATCATCACCGCGCCGGGGTGCTTGACGTATTCGCGCACGGCCGTGCCGCCATCGGGCAGACGCACGGTGTCGCGAAAGGCATGCAGAAAGTGGCCCTTGAGCAGCTCGGTGCTGCTCTGGGGTACTTCAATCAGGTGCTTGTCATCCGAGGGCATGGGTGGACTTTAGCGCAGGCACCCTTGGAGCCGGCTTGGGGCCAGGCCACCGGGCGCGTCCCCTACGGGAGATGGTGCGTCGCGCCTCAGGAGTGCTTCATCAGATAGCGGTAGACGAAACCCGGGAAAGCCAGCGTCAGGAACAAGGCCGCCGTGATGGCGTAGAACTCCCAGCCCTGCGGCGCGATCTGGCCCGCACGCTGCTCCAGCAGCAGAGCCATGCCGCCAACCAAGAAGTAGCAAACCACCAGTTCGATCAGCCGGATCGGCAAGTTCTTGCCCGCCTTCAGCGGCATCACCGCCAGCAGGCGCTGGTTCAAGAACGGCAGGTTGGCGCCGACCAGGGCGGCCAGCACGACAAACCAGACAGCAGCCGTTTGCGACATGGACTCAGTTCCTCAGCATCTGCTGGATCGCCTGGGCACAGAGGGCCATCAGGCCACCCGGCATGATGCCCAACAGCAGTATCAGCAGACCGTTGACCGACAGCACGGCGCGCACATCCAGCGGTGCAGACACGGTGCTGGCCGTGATCGGCGCATCGAAGTACATCACCTTGACCACGCGCAGGTAGTAGAAGGCACCGATCAGCGACATGATCACCGCGAACACGGCCAGGCCGATGTGCAAGATCTGGCCGGAGGCAATCAGCGCCTGCAGCACCGACAACTTGGCATAGAAACCGACCATGGGCGGAATGCCGGCCAGCGAGAAGAGGCAGATGGCCATGATGGCCGCATACAGCGGGCTGCGCTGGTTCAGGCCCGCGAAGTCGGCGATCTCTTCGCTCTCGAAGCCTTCCCGGGCCAGCAGCAGGATGACACCGAAGGCAGCCAGCGTGGTCAGCACATAAGTGACGACATAGAACATGGCCGAGCTGTAGGCGTTGTCGGCGGACAGCAGATTGCCGGTGATCACACCCGACATCAGGCCCAGCAGTACAAAGCCCATCTGGGCGATGGTCGAGAAGGCCAGCATGCGCTTGAGGTTGGTCTGCATGATGGCAGCCAGATTGCCCACCAGCAGCGAGGCAATCGCCAGCAGCATGAGCATCTGCTGCCAGTCCATCGCCAGCGGCAGCATGCCCTCCACCAGCAGACGGATGACGATGGCGAAGGCCGCCAGCTTGGGCGCGCCGCCGATCATCAGCGTCACGGCGGTCGGGGCGCCTTGGTAGACGTCCGGGATCCACATATGGAACGGCACCACGCCGAGCTTGAAGGCTAGGCCGGCGACCACGAACACCGTGCCGAACACCAGCACCTGCGCATTCACGTTGCCGGAGTTGATGGCACGGAACACGGTATTGATGTCGAGCGAACCGGTCGCGCCGTACATCATGGACAGGCCGTACAGCAGGAAACCCGAGGCCAGCGCGCCGAGCACAAAGTACTTCATGGCCGCCTCGGTGGAGACGGCGTGGTCACGCCGCAGCGCCACCAGCGCGTAGCTGGACAACGTCAACAGTTCCAGACCCAGATAGATCAGCAGGAAGTTGTTGCCCGAGATCATGACAAACATGCCCAGCAGGGACAGCATGCTCAGCGAGAACAGCTCGCCACCGCGCAGCATGTCGCGGTCGGCCGCGTAGGGACGCGCATAGACCAGCGTCACCATGACGGCGATGGTGGCGAAGAACTTGAGCCAGTTGCCCATGGGATCGCTGACCACCATGTTGTGCAAGCCGTAGAGCGTGACGCCGCCGAGCGCGTACAGCAGCTGCAACAGCGCGACCGCACCCAGCGACACCAGCGTCCAAACATAAGTGCGCGTGCGGCTGCGGCTGCTCACGCCGAGGTCCATCAGCGTGATCAGGCAGGCCATGACCAGCAGAATGATTTCTGGATAAACCGTAATCCAGCTGAGTTTGTCAGTCATCTTCAGTCTTTCAATTCGGTTCGTCAGTTCAACTTGGTCTGGGCCACATGCTTGAGCAGTTCAGCGACCGAGGCATCCATCACGTCGGTGAAGGGCTTGGGATGCACACCCATCCACAGCACCGCCACAGCCAGCAGGGCCAGCATCAGGAACTCGCGGCTGTTGATGTCGGTGAGCGTCTTGACGTCGTCATTGGCCACTGGGCCGAGGTAGACGCGCTTGAACATCCACAGCGTGTAGGCCGCGCCGAAAATCAGCGCGGTGGCTGCAGCCAAGCCAATCCAGAAGTTGTGCTTCACGGCCCCCAGGATCACCATCCACTCGCCGACGAAGCCAGCCGTGCCCGGCAGGCCGCAGTTGGCCATGGCAAACAGCAGCGCAAAGGCCGAGAACTTGGGCATGGTGTTGATGACGCCACCATAGGCCGCGATCTCGCGCGAATGCACGCGGTCGTACAGCACGCCGATGGACAGGAACATGGCGCCGGAGACGAAGCCGTGGGCGATCATCTGCACCAGGCCGCCGGAGACACCCAGGTCATTGAAGATGAAGAAGCCGAGGGTGACGAAGCCCATGTGCGCCACCGACGAGTAGGCCACCAGCTTCTTCATGTCCTGCTGCACCATGGCGACCAGGCCGACGTAGATGACGGCGATCAGCGACAGCGCGATCATCAGCCAGGCCCATTCACGCGCGGCGTCGGGGGCGATCGGCATGGAGAAGCGCAGGAAACCGTAGGCACCCAGCTTCAGCATGATCGCGGCCAGCACGGCGGAACCGCCGGTGGGCGCTTCCACGTGCACGTCCGGCAGCCAGGTATGCACCGGCCACATCGGCACCTTGACGGCAAAGGCCGCGAAGAAGGCGAAGAACAGCAGCGTCTGTGTGGTGCCGTCCAGCGGCAGCTTATGCCAAGTGGCGATGTCGAAGCTGCCACCCGACTTGGTGTAGAGGAAGATCAGGGCGATCAGCGTCAGCAGCGAGCCCAGCAGCGTGTAGAGGAAGAACTTGAAGGCTGCGTAGATCTTGTTCGGGCCACCCCAGATGCCGATGATGAGGTACATCGGGATCAGCGTGGCCTCGAAGAAGACATAGAACAGCACACCGTCGAGCGCCGAGAACACACCGATCATCAGGCCACTGAGGATCAGGAAGGCGCCCATGTACTGGTTGACACGGCTGGTGATGACTTCCCAGCCGGCGATCACCACCACGACGGTGATAAAGGCAGTCAACAGCACAAACCAGAACGAGATGCCGTCCACACCGAGGTGGTAGAAGACGTTGAAGCGCTCCATCCACGGCATCTTCTCGACAAACTGCATCTCGGCGGTGCCGAGCTGAAAACCGGTGTACAGCGGCAAGGTGACGAGGAAGCTCGCCAGCGCACCGATCAGCGCCACCCAGCGCACCACACGCGCATGCTCATCGCGCCCCAGTGCCAGCAGCACCACACCGAACGCGATCGGCATCCAGATAGCCAGGCTCAACAAACCCATTTCTTCTTCTCCTTATCGGCTGAGCCACTCGACCAGCATCGGCCAGGTCACGAAGTACGACATCAGTACCAGCACGCCGACGATCATCGCGAGCGCATAGTGGTACAGGTAGCCCGACTGGAACCAGCGTGCCACGCCAGCAACCCAGCCCACCAGTTTCCAGGAACCGTTCACCACGGCACCGTCGATCACGGCCTGGTCACCGCCCTTCCACAGGCCGACACCCAGCAGACGGGCGCCGCGGGCCAGGATGTTCTCGTTGATCCAGTCCATGTAGTACTTGTTCTCCAGCAGCGTATAGATCGGCTGCACCGCGCGCTGGATGGCCGCCGGCACCGCCGGGTTGACCATGTACATGTAGTAGGCCGTCACCACGCCGGCCAGCGCCAACCAGAACGGCATCGTGCTGAAGGCATGGGTGGCCATGGCCAGCGGACCATGGAAGACCTCGGCCAGCTCGGCCATCACCGGGTGTTTGGCTGCGTCGACGAAGATCGCGTCCTTGAAGAAGTCACCGAACAGCATGGGCTGGATCGTCAGGTAGCCGATCACCACCGAGGGGATGGCCAGCAGCACCAGCGGCACCGTCACCACCCAAGGCGACTCGTGCGGCTCATGGTGGTCGTCGTGGCCGTGGCCATGGTCGTCGTGGTGCGCATCCTGGTTCTGGTCGTAGCGTTCCTTGCCGTGGAAGACCAGGAAGTACATGCGGAACGAGTAGAAGGCGGTGACAAAGACACCGGCCAGCACGGCGAAGTTGGCGAAACCGGCTCCCCAGAGGTGGCTTTCATGCACCGCTTCGATGATGCTGTCTTTCGAGTAGAACCCCGAGAACAGCGGCGTGCCGATCAGGGCCAGCGAGCCCAGCAAGGAGGTGATCCAGGTGATGGGCATGTACTTGCGCACGCCGCCCATCCAGCGGATGTCCTGGTTGTGGTGCATGCCCATGATGACCGAGCCGGCACCGAGGAACAGCAGCGCCTTGAAGAAGGCGTGCGTCATCAGGTGGAACACGGCCACGGAATAGGCCGAGGCACCCAGCGCCACGGTCATGTAGCCCAGCTGCGACAGCGTGGAATAGGCCACGACGCGCTTGATGTCGTTCTGGATGATGCCCAGGAAGCCCATGAAGAGTGCGGTGATGGAGCCGATCACGAGGATGAAGCTCAGCGCGGTGTCGGACAATTCAAACAGTGGCGACATGCGTGCCACCATGAAGATGCCGGCCGTCACCATGGTCGCGGCGTGGATCAGGGCGGAAATCGGGGTCGGGCCTTCCATCGAGTCCGGCAGCCAGACGTGCAGCGGGAACTGAGCCGACTTGCCCATGGCACCGATGAACAGGCAGATGCAGATCACGGTGATCAGCATGGCGTCCTGGCCCAGGATGTACCAGGGGAACTCAATGGCGCCAAGCTGCGGCGCCTTGGCGAACACCTCGGTGTAGTTCAGCGTGCCGGCATAGGCGGCGATCAAGCCAATGCCGAGGATGAAGCCGAAGTCGCCCACGCGGTTGACCAGGAAAGCCTTCATGTTGGCGAAGATGGCGGTGGGCTTGTTGAACCAGAAGCCGATCAGCAGGTAGGACACCAGACCCACAGCCTCCCAGCCGAAGAACAGCTGCAGCAGGTTGTTGCTCATGACCAGCATGAGCATCGAGAAGGTGAACAGCGAGATGTAGGCAAAGAAGCGGTTATAGCCCTCGTCCTCTTCCATGTAGCCGATGGTGTAGATGTGCACCATCAGCGACACAAAGGTCACCACGCACATCATCATCGCCGTCAGGCCGTCGACCATGAAGCCGACTTCCATCTTCAGGCCGCCCACCACCATCCAGGTGTAGAGCGTCTCATTGAAGCGCGCACCGTCCATGGCCACGCTCTTGAGCGTCATGGCCGACAGGATGAAGGCCACCAGCACACCGAGGATGGTGAGCGTGTGCGACAGGCGGCGGCCAATCCAGTTGCCACCGAACTTGGTGCCGAAGATGCCGGCCAGCGCGGAGCCGACCAGCGGCGCCAGCGGCACGGCCAGCAGGGTGGATGCATTCAGGGTTTGACTCATCTTCTAGTACCTTGATGGACCGGCGGGTTCAGCCCTTGAGCTCGTTGAGTTCGTCCACGTTGATGCTGGACTTGTTGCGGAAGAGCAGCACCAGGATGGCCAGGCCGATGGCCGACTCCGCCGCTGCCACGGTCAGGATGAAGAACACGAACACCTGGCCGTGCATGTCGCCCAGGTAGTGCGAGAACGCCACGAAGTTCATGTTGACGGCCAGCAGCATCAGCTCGATGGCCATCAGCAGCACGATCAGGTTCTTGCGGTTGAGAAAGATGCCGACGACGGCCAGCGCAAACAGCATGGCGCCCAGCGTCAGGTAGTGGCCCAGGGTCAGAGTCATCACTTGTTCTCCTCGGGCGCGGCCTCTGCGGCCGGCGCCGGACGCGTCGGGTTGAGCTTGACGATCTCCAATCGCTGGCTGGCGCGCACGCGCACCTGCTCGGACGGGTCGATGGTCTTGGTGTCCTTGCGCGAACGCAGCGTCAGCGCAATGGCGGCGATCATTGCCACCAGCAGAATCACCGCCGCAGCCTGGATCGGGTAGACGTATTGCGTATAGAGCAGCTTGCCCAGTTCCTTGGAGTTGGAAACCTCCACCGCGGCCTGACCGACAGCCTGGACCACGCGCGGGGACTCGCTGACCCGGAAGCCCGACATCAGCACCGCCGCCATCTCGAACACCACGATGGCGCCCAGCAGCGCCGCCAGCGGGAAATGCCGCCAGAACCCCTGGCGTAGCGCGTCAATCTTGATGTCGAGCATCATGACCACGAACAGGAACAGCACCATCACCGCGCCCAAATACACCAGCACGAGCGTGATGGCAAGGAACTCGGCCTTCAGCAGCAGCCAGATCGCGGCCGCCTGCGAGAACGAGAGCATGAGAAACAGCACGGCATGCACCGGGTTGCGCGCCGTGATGACCCGGAAGGCCGCAAACAGCAGCACCACCGAGAACAGATAGAAGAAACCGGTCTTGACGTCCATGGATCGGGGCTTTCAGCGGCGTATCAGCGGTAGGGGGCATCGGCCGCCTTGGCGGCAGCGATCTCGTTCTCGTAGCGGTCGCCCACGGCCAGCAGCATCTCCTTGGTGAAGTACAGGTCACCGCGTTTCTCGCCGTGGTACTCGAAGATCTGGGTTTCGACGATGGAGTCGACCGGGCAGCTCTCCTCGCAGAAGCCGCAGAAGATGCACTTCGTCAGGTCGATGTCGTAGCGCGTGGTGCGGCGGGTGCCGTCGGCGCGCTGGTCGGATTCGA
>JAYRLJ010000029.1:0-16751 GCA_041905305.1 Hylemonella sp.
CCGATGCCGGCGACCTGATCTACGTGCAAAACCGTGCGTTGCGCGCGGCCGCCCCGGAAGTCACCGCCCGCCTGCTGCGCGGCGAGCCGGTCGACCCGCAGCTGGTGTACTTCCGCTGCAGCCCCAGCTTCGAGGCGGCGGCGCCGGCCTGGCACTGGCTGAGCGAACGGCTCTTCCTCGGCAGCGGCGTGCGCCGTCCCGACCGAGTCGAGTTGCAGTTCTACACCGTGACCTGAGCCCCGATTTCCCCTCACATCCCACAAAAGAACCAGGAGACTGACATGCCCTCTTCCACCCCCCGCATCCCGCGCCGCCGCACCCTGACCGCCTCCGCGGCCGCACTGGCCGTGCTCGCCGGCCTGACCACCTTCGGCGCCCAGGCGCAGACGAACTACCCCAACCGGCCGGTGCGCATCATCGTCGGCTTCCCGGCCGGCACCGGCCCCGACATCGTGGCGCGCCTGGTCGGCCAGAAGCTGTCCGAGACCTGGGGCGGCCAGGGCGTGATCGTCGACAACAAGCCGGGCGCCGGCGGCCTGATCGCCGCCAGTGAAGCGGCGCGCGCCACGCCCGACGGCTACACCCTGATGCTGGGCGAGACCGGCCAGCTCAGCATTGCGCCCAGCAGCTACAGCAAGCTGCCCTACAACCCGGCCAAGGACTTCGCGCCAGTGAGCCAGGTGGTGAGCGCCGACTTCGCGCTGCTGGTCAACCCGCAGAAGGTGCCGGCCAAGAACGTGAAGGAATTCGTGAGCTGGACGCAGCAGCAGAAGGGGCTGTTCATGGCCACCTTCGGCGCCGGCACACCGGGCCACTTTGGCGCCTTCATGTTCGGCGAAGCGGTCAAGCTCAAGCCCGAGGCGGTGCACTACAAGAGCACGGCCGATGCGCTGGGCGGCCTGTTCAGCGGCGACGTGCATGGCGTGTTTGCCAGCGTCGGGCTGGCGGCGCCCAACGTGAAGTCCGGCAAGCTGGTGGCGCTGGGCACCACCGGCGCCACCCGCACTTCGGCGCTGCCCGACGTGCCCACCATCAAGGAGCAGGGCTACGCCAACCTGGAGTTCAGCTCCTGGTTCGGCATCGTGGCGCCGGCGCGTACCCCGGCCGACGTGCTGGCCAAGCTCAGCGCCGACGTGCAGAAGGCCGTGAAGTCGCCCGACACCCGCGCCAAGCTGGAGGAAGCAGGCTTCCGCGTCACCGGCACCAATGCCGACGAGTTCGCGCGCATCATCGCCGCCGACACCGTGACCTGGGGCAAGGCCGTCGCGGCCACCGGCTTCAAGGCCGACTGAGCCTGAGCGCGCCTGGGGCCACGCCTCAGGCGCTGCCGATCAGCACCGCCAGTTCGCGCCCCAGCAGGGCCGGGTCCTGCGCGTTGTGCTCGATCAGCTGGCGCAGGTGCGTCACGCTGTCGAGGTCGATGTGGGTGCACTGCAGACCCATGCGGCTCCCCTGCACCCGCGCCACCTGGATGTCCATCGCGATGAAGGTGGTGGACGACAGCAGCAGGCGCAGCCGGCCATGGGTGCCGATGGGACAGCGCAGGGCCTCGCCCAGATCCACCAGCGCCCCCTTGAAGGACACGTCCAGCAGCTGCACCTCGCGCATGCGCCCGGCCAGGTTGAGCCGCGCCGGCGCCTGGAACACCGTACGCAGGAACCGCCGGTAACCCAGCGTGCGCGCCCGCACCGGCACCGCCGCGACAGCCTCCGCCGCGGCAGGGCGGGTGAACGGTTTCTTCCAAGTCTTGAACATGGCGCAACGCTTAGGGCAGGGCAACCTTACCATGAAGCCCGCGGCCCGAACGCACCGCTGCGCCGCCCATCCGACCGCTGGTCGCCTGTCAGGCCGGATTCTTGCTTGTACCGTCGGCATGGCTCCACCCCTGACCGCCCTGAACCCCGCGCCCGGCGCCGCGCCGGAGGTGCAGTGGCGCGCCCAGGAACTGCTGCTGATGCGCGAAGTCATGCGCCTGATCGGCAAGAGCCTGGCGCCGGGTGTGGTGCTGCGCGAGATGCTGCACCTGATATCGGAGCTGCTGGGCCTGAACCGCGGCCGCATCGTGCTGCTCGATGCCGACGCCGAACCGCCCACGGCCCGGATCTGCCATGCCTACGGCCTGACCCGCGCCGAAGTGGCACGCGGCGTCTATGCCCTGGGCGAGGGCGTGACCGGCCGCGTGCTCGCCACCGGCCAGCCCATGCTGGTGCAGGACATCGACGCCGAGCCCCTGTTTCTGGCCCGCAGCGTGGCGCGCGCGCAGCTGCCGCGCGACACCGTGGCCTTCATGGCGCTGCCGATCGAGGTCAACCACCGCACCGGGGGCGTGCTGGCCTGCCACCGCATCCGCAGCCGGCTACGCCACCTGAACGACGACATGGCGCTGCTGCAGATCCTGGCCACGCTGGCCGGGCAGATCCTGCAGCTGCACGGCCTGCTGCAGGAAAAGACGCGCGATCTGGAGGCGCGCAACGCGCTGCTGACACAGGCGCTGGACGCCGCTGCGGTGCGCTACGGCATCCTCGGCAGCTCCTCGCTGCTGCTGCAGGCGCTGCACGAACTGGAGCGGGTGGCGCCGTCGCAGGCCAGCGTGCTGCTGCTCGGTGAATCGGGCACCGGCAAGGAGCTGTTTGCACGCGCGCTACACCTGTCCAGTCCGCGGCGCGACGCGCCTTTCATCAAGGTCAACTGCGCCGCCATCCCCGACTCGCTGCTGGAGTCCGAACTGTTCGGCTACGAGCGCGGTGCCTTCACCGGGGCCAGCAACCCACGGGCCGGCTGGTTCGAGCAGGCCGATGGCGGCACCATCTTCCTCGACGAGATCGGCGACATGCCGTTGGCCATGCAGACCAAGCTGCTACGCACGCTGCAGGAGGGCACGGTGGTGCGCCTGGGCGGCAAGCGCGAGATCAAGGTGGACGTGCGGCTGGTCACCGCCACCCACCGCGACCTGGAGGCCGCGGTGGCGCGCGGCACCTTCCGGCAGGACCTGTACTACCGCATCAGCGTGGTGCCGATACGCCTGCCCGCGCTGCGCGAGCGGCGCGAGGACATCCGCACCCTGGCGCTGCATTTCGTCAACCGCGCCAACCAGGCCAACCAGCGCAACGTGCACCTCACACCGGCGGCACTCGCGAGGCTGGAGGCCCATCCCTGGCCCGGCAACATCCGCGAACTGGGCAACGTGATCGAGCGGCTGGTGCTGCTGACCGACAGCCCCCAGGTCTCGGCCGCCGCGCTGGAGCGCTTCCTGCCACGCGGCCCCGCCGAAGCAAGCGTCACGCTGGAACGACCGCACCCGGTGACCGCCAGCGAGCCCGCCGCCGGCGCCCCGCTGGTGCGCAACTACCTGCCGGCCGACTCCCACACACTGGAGGAACTGAAGCAGGTGCTGGCCCAGCACCGCGGCAACCAGTCGCGCGCAGCGCAGGCGCTGGGGCTGACGGTGCGGCAGTTTGCCTACCGGCTGCGCAAGGCCGCCGGCTCGTAAGTCGCCGCGCCGCCTGTCAGGGCGGGCTTACCTCGTGCGACGACATGGCGCGCCCGCGCCCAGCCACCAGGTGGTCGGCATAGCCCACCAGCCCCCACAGCAGGCGCGCCAGCGCGGTGACCGTGAGCCAGGCACCGCGCCGCAGGTCGCGCAGCGGCTGCACCACCGCCTGCTGCCAGCGCACGCCGGGCGCCCGGCGCAGGGCCGTGTGCGGCTGCCAGTCGAAGTGGATCGGGTCCTGGTCCATCGACTCGAACACCAGGTGGCTCCCGGCGCGCACCACCATGGTCTGCCCGGCGCGCAGCACGTGGTCGCCCGACTCGTTGGTGTGGCCGCGCGGCCGCTCGTCCAGCGTCACCCAGGCATGGCCCGCCAGGATACGCAGCGTGCCCTCGGTGCGCGGACGCAGGCTGAGCGCCCGGCCGGGCGCCAGCGTCCAGCTGCCCGCCAGCCCGGCGGCGTGGAAAGATTGATGCAAATGGGAATCGCACACCGACACCATGAATATTCTCCCGGAGCGTTGTTGGGCAATGCATCTTCAGAAATTCCCGCTTGGCCGTCCAATGAAATCGGGTTAGGCTATTGATGCAAAAATCGCATCAATCCGACCGCCATCGTCTTGCCTCCTGCCATGCCCAAACCCGATCTGACGCTGCGCACCCGCCCGCTCGACGTGGGCCAGCTGCGCACCTTCGCCGCCGTGGCGCGGCACCTGAACTTCCGCGCCGCGGCGGACGAACTGGCGCTGACGCAAAGCGCCGTGAGCCGGCAGATCCAGGCGCTCGAAGACGAGATCGGCGTCAGCCTCTTCCTGCGCCACACCCGCGCGGTGGAACTCACTGCCGCCGGCGCCCAGTTGCTGCAGGCGGTGCTGCCCTCGCTGGAGCGGCTGGACAGCGCGGTGCGCCAGATCCGCCGCAGCGCCGGGCGCAAGAGTGTGGCCATCAGCACCTGGGCCTCGTTCGCCTCCATGTGGCTCATCCCGCGGCTGGAGGCCTTCCAGAGCCTGCACCCGGACATCGACATCCGCATCGACGCCTCGGACGCGCTGATCGACCTCGACACCGCCGACGTCGACCTGGTGCTGCGCTACACCCAGCCCGACCGGGTGCCGGCGCATGCCGTGCACCTGTTCGACGAACAGCTCACGCCGGTGGCCAGCCCCTGGCTGCTGAAAAACCACGCGCTGCAGCGCGGCGAAGACCTGGCGCACTGCGCGCTGATCGAAGCCAACGAGGCGCAGCACAGCCAGCCCATGACCTGGCTGACCTGGCGCCACTGGCTCCATGTGCACCGCCTCAAGAAGCTCGAGCCCAAGCGCTGGCTCTATTTCGGTTACGCCTATCAGATCGCCCAGGCCGCGCTGGCCGGGCAAGGCGTGGCCCTGGTGCGCCTGCCGCTGGTGGCCGACAGCCTAGCCAGCGGCGACCTGGTGGAAGTACTGCCGGGCATGCGACTGGGCTCACCCATGAGCTACTGGCTCATCGTTGCCCCGCACAGCCAGGCCCGACCCGAGGTGCAGGCCTTTTGCGAATGGCTGACGGCACAGGCGGCACTGACGCGGGTGGCCATCGGGGAAGCAAACTGACGCAGAATAGCGCCACCCATCCCACGGACGTGGCGCGTCAGGCTCGCTGCCAAGCGACCACCCGTGGCAGCAGAGGCTTGGACTGGCGTGATGCCAGGTCCGCAAAAGTCCGGTCAACACCCAGGGAGCACATGACTGGAGTCCTGACTTGAATCCATCCACCCTGATCGGCATCGTCGGCAGCTTCTCGCTGCTGGCGCTGGTGCTCTTCACCAACACGGCCGACCCGCGGCTCTTTCTCGACCTGCCCAGCCTGCTGCTGGTGGTGGGCGGCACGCTGGCGGCCACCTTCCTGAGCTACCCGCTCAAGGAGGTGTTCCGCATCTTCGGGCTGATCGGCACCGTGCTGCGCAACGAGCGCCTGTACGCCCAGACCGATCTGGAGGAACTGGTGCGCGTGGCCAAGATCTGGATGCAGGACAACCCGCTGCTGGTGGAACGCGAGCTGGCGAAGATCAACAACCCCTTCCTGCGCACCGGTGTGCAGATGGTGATCGACCGCGCGCCGGAGGAAGACATCCTGGACCTGCTGCAGTGGCGCATCTCGCGCCTGCGCGCGCGCGAGTCGGCGGAAGCCGAACTCTTTCGCGTCATGGCCAACTACGCGCCGGCCTTCGGCATGATCGGCACCCTGGTCGGGCTGGTCAGCATGATGGACGTGCTGGGCAGCGGTGACATGAGCCTGATCGGCCCGCAACTCGCAGTGGCGCTGATCACCACCTTCTACGGCATCCTGCTGGCCAACCTGGTCTTCAAGCCGGTGGCCGTGAAGCTGGAGCGGCGCACCGAGCAGCGCGTGGTGCTGATGAACATGATCATGCAGGGCGTGGCCATGATGAGCGCCAAGCGCAGTCCGTCGATGATGCGCGAGACGCTCAAGTCCTTCGTGGCCGAGTACGAGAACGAACTCTCCGACCGCACGGGCCCAACGCACCAGGAAGGCGCGAAACCATGAGCGAGGCGCCCACCGCCGCCGCCCCGGTACCCGCGCCCGCACCGAAGCGCGCCCCGATCCACCGCGGCAGCTTTGCACGCTGGCATCTGGACCCGACGCCCAGCCGCGAGGAGGAAGGCTGGTTCATCACCTACCTCGACGTCATGACGCTGCTGCTGGTGACCATGGTCGTGGTGCTGGCCTTCGTCGAGCCAGCCAAGAAGGCAGCAGCCGAGGCGGCCCAGACAGCGCCGGCCGACGCGGTGGCCCAGGCCCCTGCCAGCCCTGCGTCCGCCCCGCAGGCTGCAGCCGCGGATTCGACACCGAATCCGTTTGCCGGCCTGCCGCTCGACGCGCTGGGCAAGAACATCGCCATCGTCGTCAGCGACCGCCAGGTGAGCTTTCGCATCAGCAGCGAGATCCTGTTCGCATCGGGCGAGGCAGACCTCACGCCCGAGGGCCAGGCTGTGGTCAGCCAGCTGCTGCCGGTGCTGCAGCAGGCCGGCACGCACAAGATCATCGTCGAGGGCCACACCGACAACCTGCCCATCCAGACGGTGCGCTTTCCCTCCAATTGGGAGCTGGCCGCCGGCCGCGCCGGCAGCGTGGTGCGCCACCTGCACAGCCGCGGCATTGCCGCAGCACGCATGAAGGCCATCGGCTACGCCGACACCGCGCCCTTGGCCGACAATGACACCCCGGCCGGGCGCGCCGCCAACCGGCGCGTGGAGATCATCCTAGAGGCACCTGCCACCAGCCGCTGACGCCCGCGCAACCGGCCCACCCACACCGCTTCATTGCCACACCTTGCTTCATGCCGACCGAACGCCGTATCGATGATCTGACCTTTCTCGTGGTCGATGACCTGGAGACCATGCGCCATGTCACCATCAACCAGCTGCGCCTGCTGGGCGCCGGCAAGATCCTCGCCGCCCACAACGGCCTGGAGGGATTGAAACTGCTGCGGCAGCACAAGGTGGACGTGGTGCTGGCCGACCTGAACATGCCGCTGATGGACGGCCTGGACCTGCTCAAGGCCATCCGGGCCGACGCCAAGCTGCGCAGCCTGCCGGTCATCATGATCACCTCGTCCGCCGAGCGCGACCGGGTGGGTGAAGTGATTGCCGCCGGCGTCACCTCGCTGCTGGTCAAGCCCTACTCGCAGGCGCTGCTGGAGGCCCGGGTCTCGCGCGCCATCACCTGGACACCACCCGCGCCGCGCGCGCCCAAAACCGCTGCGCCGGCCCGCCCTGCCGCCGAATCGGCCGCCGACTCAAGCGCCGCCGCACCGGTGCCTGCACCCGCCAGCCCGCTGCCGCGGGTGCTGGTGCTGGCCGATGCCAACGCCGACTGGTGTGCCAACCTGCCCGCCCAGGGCTTCCGCCTCAACGTCACCGCCTTCCCGGCTGAAATGCTCGACATCGCGGCCGCCGAGGAACACCCCAGCCTGGTGGTGCTGGACTGCGCCATTGCCGGGCCCGACCCTTACGCGCTGCTGCAGCGGCTGCGCGCCCTGCCGGGCACGGAAGAAGCACCGGTCGTGCTGCTGGAAGACAACGCCCAGCCGCTCGATGTGAGCCGCCTTGAAGCCCTGGGGCCGGTGGACGTGCTCGACCGCACGGCCGCCGCGCGCCTGCTGCGCCTGCGGCTGCGCAACCTGCTGCACAGCCTGCAGCTGCGCGACAGCCTGCAACTGCACTACGACCGCCTGCTGGAAACCGCCCAGCTGCAGGAAGATGTGGAACAGATCATCCGGCAGGACATCAAGTCGCCCCTGTCGACCGTGGTGACGCAGTTGCAGACCCTGCTGGAAGACCGCGACCTCACCCATCGCCAGGTGGCCACGCTGCGCGCCATCGAGCAGGGCAGCCTGCACGCGATGAACCTGATCAACCTGTCGGCCGAGCTGTTCAAGATCGAGACCGGCCGCTTCGTGCTCGACGCCAAGCCAGTGCCCATCGTGGACCTGCTGCGCCGCATTGCCGAGATCGACCGCGTGAGCTACGCGTCGCGGCAGCTCACCATTGCCGTGCAGGCCGAGGAAGCGCCGGGGCGCCCGCCGCTGCTGGCCCACGGCGACGCCACGCTGTGCTATTCCATCTTCGAGAACCTGCTGCGCAACGCCTGCGAGGCCGCGCCCGCGGGCGCGCGGATCGAAATTGCGGTCGAGCAGAAGGACGCGCTGACCATCCGCATCAGCAACCCCGGCGCCGTTCCGCCTGCGCTGCGCGAACATTTTTTCGACCGCTTCGAGCCCGGCACCGACGGCAAGACCGGCCTGGGCATCTACTCGGCCCGCGTGCTGGCCCGCGCGCAGGGCGGCGACGTGACGCTGGAAGTGTCCGACGCGGCCAACAGCACGACGCTGATCATTCGACTGCCCTTGCACGACTGAGGGGCGATCAGGCGGAGGCGCGAGCATCAGCAAGGCAGCGGAGCTGCGGCCTCTGCGTTAGCAGGAGACTCGCAGCCACCCGGTCTGGCATCTTGGCAGCTGGTCGGGCTGGTCCACGACATGGTTTAAGCATGAAGCGCGACCTCCAGGAGACACGGTCGGTGTCCCTGTTCGCCCTTCAAGCCTTGCTTCAAACAGTGCCCTTGATCCAGCGCCAAAGAGTGACGCGGCTGATGCCCAGTTCGTCTGCCGCCGACCCCACGTGACCGCGATGCTTTTCAAGCGCCTGTCGTGCTGCGGCTTCCCGGTGCGCAGGCGGCAGTCGCTTTCCGTTGCTAACATTTTTGATGGGACTTGCCTTCGTCGCGATCTGTCCCGGCTCGACAAGAAGCGCCGACGCGTCGAACAACTCCGGGCATAGCTCGCGGAAAACATCTTCGTGCAAGTCCGCGATGCCCGAATGATCCAGCAGCGAAACCGCCAACCGATCGCACACGTTCTCCAACTCCCGCACGTTTCCGGGCCACGCGTAAGACAAAAGCCGATGAGATATCAGCGGGATGACTTGCGCAGAGATACTTTCCTTGATGTTCAGCCCCCGCGCCGACAGGGCCAAGAGCCGCTCAGCCAGCACGATGACATCCGATTCCCGTTCACGCAAAGGTGACAAATGCAGTGGGAGCGCATTGATCCGATAGTAGAGGTCCTGGCGGAATTCGCCTGTCTTGACCATCTCATCAAGGGAACGGTGCGTGGCAGCGATGACCCGCACGTCTATGGGAATGGCGGTGGTCGAGCCCAATCGAGTGATCTGTCGCTCCTGCAAGGCGCGCAGCAGGCGTGTCTGCAACGTCACAGGCATGTCGCCGATCTCGTCGAGAAACAGGGTGCCGGTGTGGGCCGCCTCGAACAACCCGCGCTTGCCACCTCGTCGCGAGCCGGTGAAGGCGCCCTCCTCGTGACCGAAGAGTTCGCTTTCGAGAAGCGACTCGGGGAAGGCGGCACAGTTGACGGCAACAAAAGGCTTGCGCGACCGGCCGCCTGCGTTGTGAATCGCCTGTGCAAAGAGCTCTTTGCCGGTGCCGCTCTCCCCCTTGATCAGCACGCCAAAGTCGGTTTGGGCATACCTGCGCGCCAGTCGCACCGCCTGCATGAATGCCTCGCTGCCGCCAGTCAGGTCTTCGAACCGATGGCGCGCAAGGTTGTCGCGCGACCGGCGCTGTATACGCAGGTTCGTGTCTGCCTCATGAATCTTGCCGGCATCGTAGAGCGTCAGCGAGGCGCCCGTCATCACGCCTTGCTCAAGAATGGGCGTGCGATTGGCCACACAGTCTCGCCCCTGTACGCGAATGACCGCCCCCTGGTCGGCCTGTGCGTTGCCGAGCACCGTGCGCAGAGAGACCTCGTTCGTTAGCGCCGCCAACGGCCGGCCAATGATGGGCTCCAGCGCAGTCACGCCGATCAGCTCTCGCATGGCCGGGTTGATCGCAATGACAGTTTCGTCCAGATCGACGGCAAGAACCGGGTCTTGCAAGTGGCGCAGCACCGAGTTCAGTTGCTCGTAGCGTCCAGCCTCCAGCCGTGACACACGTGCCAGTTCCAAGGCGTCATCGAAGCCCCTGCGGATACTCGCGCTGGAGTACGCCAGTAGCCCTTGAAGACCGGCCTGCTGCGCGGCGTCCACCACCAGACTGGAACCCACCACAACTCCGATGCCATGGTCGCGCAGGCGCCGGATGCAGTCCTTCACTTCTTCTGGCGTCTGGTAGGCGTACTGGTGGACCTGGATGTTCAGCAGGTGCCTCACGGCGTCCAGTTCGGGGAGAGTGTGTCCATAGGTGACCACACCCACCTCGCTGGCAGATCCCCTGGCGTCCATCACCGCTTGAAGAATGTCGAAACCACTGAGAACGATGGTCGCCACCGGCGCGTCGATGCTTCGCCGCAGCAAACTGGCGTTTGAGCCGGCGCTGACGAATACGTCGACCTGGCCACGCTCTACCCGGTGACGAGCCAGTTCGACCGCTTCATCGAAGCTGGCCTCAACGACCTCGATGTCGGCACGTGCCTCGTACTCGGCGAGGATCGGCAGGGCCTTTTGCCGGATCTGGCGATAGGCCAAAAAGCAGATGCGCGGTCTCAAACCCATGACTCACCCCATGTGAAACATGAAACATTAAATGAAACAGTTGAATTGTTTCACGTTCCATTGTTTCACGGCCCCGACTATCTGGCGATCTCCAAGCTATTGAATTTGAACGTTTTTCTGAAAACTCGGTGTTGGCACGAAGTGTGCGGAAGAGGGCCATTCTTTCAACGATCGCTCTAACTTATGAATCAAGGCAACACAGCACCTTCCGTCGACCATCCGGTCAGGCTCAGCGAGCGCCTGAAACAACCCGGTCTGGTGGTGGCACCCGGTGTCCACGACATGGTCTCGCTGCGGCTGGCAGACACCTTCGGTTTCGACGCTCTGTACATGACCGGCTTTGGCACGGTGGCTTCCCACATGGGTTTGCCCGATGCCGGACTGGCAACGTATTCAGACATGGTCGGTCGCGTCAAAGCCATGGCAGGCATGGCCAAAACGCCCCTGATCGCCGATGGCGATACGGGCTACGGCGGTCTTCTCAACGTTCGGCACACGGTACAGGGCTATGAACAGGCCGGCGCTTCAGCCATACAACTGGAGGACCAGGAGTACCCCAAGAAGTGTGGTCATACCCCTGGTCGTCGTGTGATCCCCATGGAAGACATGGTCCGCAAGATCAAAGTCGCCGTGGACAGCCGACACTCGCCGGACTTCCTGATCATCGCGCGAACCGATGCGCGCACCAGCCTGGGGCTGGATGAAGCCTTACGGCGTGCCGAAGCGTATTCCCGGGCGGGGGCTGATGTCTTGTTTGTCGAGTCGCCTGAGAGCGAGGACGAGATGCGCCGCATCTGCGCCAGCACCGACAAGCCTCTGCTGGCCAATATGGTCGAGGGCGGCAGAACCCCGGTGCTCTCCAAACAAGACCTGCAAGAACTGGGCTACAAGCTGGCGATCTTCCCCGTATCGGCCCTGCTAGCCGCCACGAACGCGATGAAGCTGCTCTATGCGCATGTTGCGCAGACCGGATCCACGGTGGGGGCGTCCACCGAGTTGCTGGCCTTCTCAGAGCTGACTCGTCTGATGGGTTTTGAGGACATCTGGGCCTTCGAGCGCAAGTACGCCGAAACACCCTGACACACCTTACTCGCTTTACTCTGACATCAATCCTAGGAGACGTGAAATGAAAAAGAAGATCGCAGCGATGCTTAAGGTCAAAGGTTACGAGCGCCGTCGGGTGCTGGGCACCCTCGTAGGCTCGATGCTGATGAGGGCGTCTTTGCTTGGAGGGACCATCGCATCGGCCCAAGAGGCGTGGCCGAACAAGCCGATCCGCCTGATCGTGCCGTTCACGCCGGGTGGCGTGACCGACACCAGCGGACGCCTCATCGCCGACAGCCTGAGCAAGCGGCTGGGCCAGCAGGTCATCGTCGACAACAAGCCCGGTGCCTCTGGCAATATCGGAACCGCGATGGGCAAGGCTGCGCCAGCCGACGGATACACCCTGGTCCTCGCCTTTGATGGCACCATGGTCATCAATCCCCACGTGTTCCCCAAGCTGCCGTTTGACACACTCAAGGACTTTGCGCCGGTCGGCAAGATCGGTGACGCGGTGCTCATCCTGGTGGCCAACCCCAACACGCCGGCCTCTTCACTTCAAGAGGTAATTGCACTGTCCAAATCCACCCAGGGTGGCCTGATGTTCGGCACGTCCGGTACGGGAGGCACCCCTCACATTGCCGGAGAACTCCTCAAGACCAGGACCGGGGCCAAGCTCACCCATGTGCCCTACAAGGGCGGTGGACAGGCGATGGTGGATGTGCTCGGTGGTTCGATCCCGTTGGTCTACACGGCCGTGGCCGGGGCCCACAGTCAGATCAAGGCAGGCAAACTCAAAGCCATTGCTGTTTCCAGCGCCAAGCGAACGAGTTCGCTGCCTGATGTACCCACTTTTGTCGAAAGCGGTGTGCCAGACTTCGTGGTCAACTCCTGGGTGGGACTGCTGGCACCGGCCGGCACGCCGGAGCCGATCATCCGCAAACTCAATACGGAGCTCAACGCGGCGCTTAACGACGCTGAGGTCCGCGAGAAGCTGCGCGTGATGGGTATTGAGGTCACCCCTGGCACGCCAGATCAGTACAGGGCTGAAATGAAAGCCGACCTGGAGCGCTACGGGGCGGTGGTCAAGGCCGCGGGCATCTCGGTGGAGTAAGCGCCCTGGATGGCGTGCGTGAGGCAATGACATGGATCTGGAACTGACCGGCAAGCATGTACTGATCACCGGCGCGAGCAGAGGGATAGGCTTGGCGTGTGCGCATGCGTTCATTCAGGAGGGTGCCCGGGTCAGTCTGGTATCGCGCAACGAAGACCTTCTGACCCGCGCCTCCCAGGAGCTCATGCACGCCAGTCCGGGAGCGATTGACCGGGTTTATCACTGCAGCGCAGATCTGCGCACGCCCGAGGAGGCACTGCGGGCGCTGAATGCGGCTGAAAGTCACTTTGGCCCCGTCGAGATCCTGGTGAATTCGGCGGGCGCCGCGCAGAGAACACCGCACGAGGCGCTGACCGCAGAGGCCTGGCACGCTGCCATGACGGCGAAATTTTTCACCTACATCCACATGATGGATCTGGTGATCAAGCGGATGGCTGAGGCCGAACGCGGCGCCATCGTCAACGTGGTGGGTGCGGGCGGCAAGGTGGCCAGTCCTGTGCACCTACCTGGCGGTGCCGCGAACGCCGCTTTGATGTTGGCCAGTGCGGGTCTGGCTGCTGCGTACGGGCCGAAGGGAGTGCGTGTCAACGCGGTCAATCCTGGGCCGACATACACGGACCGGCTCAAGGGCAGGATGAAGGCCTTGGCCCATTCGCAAGCGATCACGGTGGAGCAGGCCATCCGACAAGAGACGCGGAACATCCCATTGGGGCGGTTTGCCCAGCCGGTGGAGATTGCAGATGCCGTGCTGTTTCTGGCGTCTGCAAGGGCAAGCTACATCACAGGCGCCGTGCTGAGCATGGATGGAGCCACAACTCCGATGGTGGTGTAGGTCAGGTCCATACAGGATTTGACGGATTGGAGGAGCAGCCCATCGGAGCGGCGCGAGTTAGGCCGCTGATGCTCGACGACAGCGCTAACTCGTACAGGCACCATCGGAGCTAGCGCCGGTCGCCGTACCCATCGGCCGCTTCAGGGCATCAACATGAGTACGCCTGGCAGCACTCACTTGCGGCAGTCGCCGCGCGGTGATCACTCTGTACCTCCGCGTGAAAGGATCCATAGACTGAAAACCAACGGTGCACGGCAATCGTGTTTCGGCTAGTCCGCATCCGCCCACACTGCCGGCAACACCCGCTGCCAATCCACCGGCTGACTGGTATCCACCGCCACCGCACAGACCCGCTCCTGCTGCGTCAGCGGTTCACGTGCCTTGAGCTGCCCCTCCAGCACCGCCACATCCGCCTCTGAGGGATCGCGCCCTTTTTCCGCACGACGCAGCACGCGCTGGCGCAACACCTCCACCGGCGCATCCAGCGCCAGGATGTGGCAGGGCACACCGAGTTGCTGCACCAGGGCCATGAAGGGTTGGCGCTGCGCGACCTTGAGACAGGTGGCATCCACCAGCACCGGCAGGCCGGCGACCAGCACGGCGTGTGCCACCTCGCGCAGGCGCGTGTAGGTGCGCTGGCCGGCCTCCGGCGTGTAGATGCCCCCGGGCACCGCGCCGGCACTACGCGCCAGCGGAGCCAGGCCGTAGAGGCGCTTGCGCTCCACGTCGGCCTTCACGCGCACGAGGCCCAGCCACTCGATCAGCGTCTGGCTATGCCGGCTCTTGCCAGAGCCGGAAACGCCGGTGGCCAGCCATAGCGCGCGCGGGCGCGGGGCGATGAGCTGCGCCGCCAGTTGCAGGTAGCGCGCCACCTCCTGCTGGGCAGCGGCCTGCTCCTGGGGGTGCCCTTGCAGTTGCGCCCAGCGCAGCGCCGCCACCTTGGCACGCACCATGGCGCGGTAGCACTGGTAGTAGGGCAGCAACTGCAGGGCGAAGTAGTCGCCCGTGTGTTCCAGGTAGGTGTTGAGCAGGCGCCAGGCGTAGTCGGCGCGGCCGTGGGCCTGCAGGTCCATGAGGACGAAGGCCAGGTCGGCCAGCACGTCGGTCCAGCGGAAGGCGGGGTTGAACTCGATGGCGTCGAACAGCTGCGGCACGCCGTCGATCAGCACCAGGTTGTTGAGGTGCAGGTCGCCATGGCATTCGCGCACCCAGCCCTGCGCGCGGCGCTGCTGCATGAGTGGCGCCAGCACCTCGCCCTGCTGCGTGCTCCAGCGCTGCACCGTCTGCAGCGTGGCTGCCAGTTCGGTGCCGGCCACCACGGTCAACACGTCGGGGAAGTTGTGCGCCACCGCCTCGCGCATCGTCTCGGGCCGGCCCCAGGGCGTATCAAGCCCGGCCACGACAGCGCTGGCATGGAAGGCGGCGATGTGCTGTGCCAATTGGTCGATGTGCGCCGGCAGCAAGGCGCCCTGCGCGGCCAGATGGCTCAAGAGGCCGTCTTGCGCAAAGCGGCGCATGTGCACCGCCCAGTCCAGCACCGGGGCGTCGGCGTGCAGCGCGTAGGCGCTGACGATGCGTGGCGCCTCCAGCGTGCCGGTGACGGCCACCACCTCCAGGTAGATGCCGGGCGCGGTGCGGCGGTTGATGCGCAGCTCTTCCTCGCAGGCGGCGCGGCGCAAGGCCAGCGTGCTGTAGTCCAGAAAGTCCAGCGTCAGCGGCTTCTTGAACTTGTAGACATGCTCGCCCGCCAGCAACACCCAGGAGATGTGGGTTTCGATGCACGCGATCTCGCCGGCCGCATGGGCAAAGGCGGCGGGGGTGTGCTGCAGGCGGGTGATGAGTTCGGCGGACATGCAGGGTGGTGCGCACAGGGGACGCGGGCCATCTTAGCCTTGCCGCTCCACCCGCATGACCTGCAGCACACCGGCCAGCACCAGCAGCAGGCCGACAAAAGCCAGCAGGCCCGGGCGCTCGCCCACCACGGTGACGGCCATCACGAAGGCCATCACCGGCTCACCCAGGGTGAGCGTGACGCCGGTGGCAGCCGAGATGTGGCGCAGCGCATGGCTGTAGAGCAAGTAGGCCACGCCGGCCGTGACCACACCCACGTAGGCAATGGCCGCCATGTCCGCCGGCTGCAGCGTGGGCCAGCCGCTGTCCCACCAGGCGGCGGGCACGGCCAGCAGCGCAGCGAGCGAGAACGCTCCCAGCGTGAGCGCCGCCGAGGACGCGGTGCGCACCAGCACCTGGTTGAGCAATGAGTAGGCGGCATAGGCCAGACCCGAGAGCAGGCACAGCAGCACACCGCCGGTGCTGATCTGCATGCGCGCGCCACCGCCCAGTGTCATGAGCACACCGCCGGCCACCGCCACGCTTGTGCCCAGCCACCACGCGGGTGCCGGCACACGGCGCAGCCACACGGCCTGCAGCAGGCCGGCCCACACTGGGCTGCTGCCCAGCGCCACGGCAGTGCCCACGGCCACACCGGTGCCGCGCACACCGGCAAAGAAGGCCAGGTTGTAGACCGCCATGCACAGGCCAGCGGCCAGCACCGGCCCGAGGGGCAAGCCACCCGCGACGGGGCTGACGCGGCCGCGCAGCGTGACCGCGGCATAGGCCGCGAAGAACAGGCTGGCCACCACCAGCCGCAGTGCGCCGAACCAGGTGGCGGGCAGCTCACCGGAGGCAAAGGTCTGTGCGGTGCCGGTGGTGCCCCACATCGCTGCGGCCAGCAGCACCAGCGCCATGCCGGTTTCAGGAGAGGTCTTCATGCCCGCGATCTTGCCGCCGGCGGCGGGGCGCAAATGTCGAGCAACTCTCGTCCTGCGCTCAGGCCGTCCGGCGCAGGGCACGCGCCCCCACACCGCACTCGCGACGCAGCGCATAGGCCAGGGCGCTGGCACTGGCATAGCCCACCTGCAGCGCCACAGCCTCCAGCGCCAGGCCGGCGCGCAGCAGGGTTTGCGCACGCGCCAATCGGCGCTGCCGCACATAGGCCGCGGGCGTGAGGCCGGTGAGCTCCACGAAGCGCGGGTGGAAGCGCTGCGGGCTCAGGCGACACAGCGCCGCCAGACGGGCGGTGCTCCAGCGGCCGTGCAACTCGGCATCCACCGCAGCGTCGAGCTGCGCCAGGTCGATGGGGCGGCGCGCCAATACCGTGGCGCTCGCGCCCAGCGCATCGACCAGTGCGGCGGCGTCGAAGCCCTGG
>JAYRLJ010000384.1:0-2893 GCA_041905305.1 Hylemonella sp.
CGGTCAGCATCATGTCGGTCATACGTGCGGCGCCGATCAGGCGCGGGATGCGAACCGCACCGCCGCCACCGACGAAGATGCCGCGCGAGCCCTCAGGCAGTGCATAGAAGGTGGTCTCGTCGGCCACGCGGATGTGGCAGGCGCTGGCCAGTTCCAGGCCACCGCCCACCACCGCACCGTGCAGCGCCGCAATCACCGGCACCGGGCCGTACTGCACGCATTCCAGCGCAGCGTGCCACATGCGTGAATGGTGCAGGCCCTGGCCGGCGTCGCGTTCCTTCAGTTCGCTCAGGTCGAGGCCGGCACAGAAATGTTCGCCGTCACCGTCGATGACGGCCGCGCGCACGCCTTCGGGCAGGTTCTCGAAAATATTGCGCAGGGACAGGATGAGGCCGTCGTTGAGCGCGTTGCGTTTGGCCGGACGCGTCAGTCGGATGACGGCGATTTCCTGCTGTTCACCGCGGCGCTCGAAATGGATGTCGGGGGTATTCATGGTTGCGTTTCTTTCGGGAATCGATTATGGTTATCGAATATAACCATTTCAAGCCGGCTGGCGTAGATTCTTCTCAGTGTTTACCCTAGCCTTTGCGCCGACCCCAACCGGAGACCGACATGGACCACAAGAACCTCGTTGCCATCGATATCCACACCCACGCCGAGGTGAGTTGCTGGAACCCGTTTGACAACTACGGCGAGGAATATGACCGCGCGGCGGACAAGTATTTCCGCTCCAACCGCCGGCCGACGATCCAGGAAACCATCGACTACTACCGCGAGCGCAAGATTGGCCTGGTGATGTTCACGGTGGACAGCGAATCCAAGCTCGGTCGCCGTCGCATCCCGAACGAGGAGATTGCCGAGGCCGCCAAGGCCAACAGCGACATGATGATGGCCTTCGCCAGCATCGACCCGCACAAGGGCAAGATGGGGGCACGCGAGGCGCGTCGCCTGATCGAGGAGCACGGCATCAAGGGCTTCAAGTTCCACCCGACGGTGCAGGGCTACCATCCCTACGACAAGATGGCCTGGCCCATCTACGAGGTGATCGCCGAGCACAAGATGCCGGCCATCTTCCATACCGGCCACAGCGGCATCGGCAGCGGCATGCGCTGCGGTGGCGGCCTGCGCCTGGAGTACAGCAACCCCATGCACCTGGACGATGTGGCGATCGACTTCCCGGACATGCAGATCGTCATGGCGCACCCGAGCTTCCCCTGGCAGGACGAGGCGCTGAGCGTGGCCACGCACAAGCCCAATGTGTGGATCGACCTGTCGGGCTGGAGCCCGAAGTATTTCCCGAAGCAACTGGTGCAATACGCCAACACCCTGCTGAAGGACCGCGTGCTGTTCGGCTCCGACTACCCTCTGATCACGCCCGAGCGCTGGATGAAGGATTTCGAGGAAGCGGGCTTCAAGCCGGAGGTGATGCCGGGCATCCTGAAGGACAATGCCGTGCGCTTGCTTGGGTTGGCTTGAGGCGCAGGCTCGGCCTTGTCAGGCGCGGCCCGACCTGCTAAGGTCCTCGCAGGAGGCTTCAGACATGATCAGCAATTTTGAACAGGTCCACAATTACTACGAGCGCCTGGTATTCGAGGAAGTGGTGCGTCGCACGGCCGACTGGCCCGACATGACGCCAGACCAACTGGCCGACGTGGCTTGCGTGGCATTGAACCGGTTGCCGGCGCGCTATGTCCGGCATGACGTCGATCTCATGTTCTATCTCACGGAGCAGGAGCGCAATGCCATTGAGTCGGCGTTGGGATCTGCACTGGACCATGCCTTCCTGCTGGTGAACGAACGGTCGAGCCACGGCAAACCTCGCCGCTGACACGCGCAGCTGCAAAACAAAAAGGCGGCCCGCAGGCCGCCTTTTTGCTGTCCGGTCCGGACTGGACGTTCAGGCAGTACCCCAGACTTCCTGGGCCGTCTCGATGACCAGACGCAGTTTGGCGCGTTGCGCTTCCACAGCGATGTCGTTGCCGTGCACCGTGCTGGAGAAACCGCACTGGGGCGACAGGCAGAGCTGGTCCAGCGACACGTACTTGGCCGCTTCGTCGATGCGGCGCTTGAGGTCGTCCTTGGATTCCATGGCGCCGAACTTGGTGGTCACCAGTCCCAGCACCACGAACTTGCCCTTGGGCAGGAAACGCAGCGGGCGGAAGTCACCACTGCGCTCGTCGTCGTATTCCAGGAAATAGGCGTCCAGGTTCATCTCCGACAGCAGGGCCTCGGCCACCGGCTCGTAGTTACCGGACGCCGCGTGCGTGCTCTTGAAGTTGCCGCGGCACAGGTGCATGGCCAGCGTCATGCCGGCTGGCTTCTGGGCCACTACCTTGTTGATGAACTTGGCGTAGCGGTGCGGCAGCTCGTTGGGGTCGTCGCCACGCTGACGGGCAGCTTCACGCATCTTCTCGTCGCACAGATAGGCCAGGTTGGTGTCGTCCATCTGGACGTAGGTGCAGCCCGCAGCGGCCAAGCTGCGCAGTTCCTCGCCGTAGGCATTGGCGACGTCGTCATAGAAGGCCGGCTCGAGCTCGGGGTAGTGTTCCTTGCTGATACCGGCACGGCCACCGCGGAAGTGCAGCATGGTGGGCGAGGGAATGGTGACCTTGGCAACGCTGCCGCGGCCCGGAGTGATCTGGCTCTGCAGGTATTCGAAGTCGGCGCGCTGGATGTCCTTCACATGGCGCACCTTGTCGACCACGCGCATCACCGGCGGAGCCAGTTCCTTGGTGCCATCGGGCTTGAGCACCGAGAGCGGAATGTCGGTCACGACACCGCCGAGTTGCTCCAGAAAATCGATGTGGAAGTAGGTACGGCGGAACTCGCCATCGGTGATGCTCTGCAGGCCGACGTCTTCCTGGAACTTGACGATCTCGGTGATGGCCTTGTC